>DXDO01000051.1 GCA_019115425.1 Candidatus Agathobaculum merdigallinarum
GCTGGTGCTGTCGATCTCCTTCATGTCTCAGGTATCTGGCTTCTTGTATTTCAATTTCTGATGAAGTCCGTATTGTGTCAAGGGGGAATCCCATGAAACTTCATAAATGGCTGGCCTTATTCGCCGGCATGTGTGTGGTCACGGCGGCATTGTTTGCCCTGTTCAATGTGGCGGTCGATCCCTTTGGGGTGTTCGGAGACCGCTTGATGAACTGGTATGCCTACGATATGACCCAGAATCCGCGCGTTGCCAAGCTGGCGTATCTGGAGGAGCACCATGACGACTATGATTCCTATGTGATCGGCAGCTCCAAGGTCTCTTCGATTTCCTGTGAGAAGCTCAACAATTACATGGATGCGAGTTTTTACAACCTGACCTGGTATGGCGGCAAGCTCGGTGACGAGGTGGCAGCAGCCTCCTACATTCTGGAAAACTATGAGGTCAAAAATATGGTGCTCCTGCTGGAGCCGCAGAATGCACAGGATTTTATCACAACGACCACCGACCTCAAGGAGCGCATGCATTATAAGGCTGACGGGTCATCCACGCTTCACTTTTATTTCTCCTATCTGTTTGCCAACCCGAACTACGCGATCGACAAAATTGACGCATGGATAGACCAGGGCTATCTGGTCGAGCCTGCCGCAGTATATATCCCGGAAACTGGCGTATATAACAAACAGCGCCGGGATGTGGAGCCGATCGGCAGCTTGGACGAATATCTGGCAAATAATACGGCGGAATTCGCGGCCCTGCCGACGGTTACCAGCATGCCCTTCATTGAGCAGTGCGTGGAGAGTGTACGGCAGCTCAAGCAGCGGTGCGAAGAAAAAGACGTCAATCTGATTGTATTGATGGCTCCGCAGTACGAAGGAGAGTTTTTAAGTTTCAGTCAGGAGCATATCAGCCAGCTGTGGCGCGGTTTGGCGGAAGTCGTAGACTTCTGGGATTTCAGCGGACTCAATTCAATCGGTCAGGACCCGCGCTATTTTTATGACAGCAAGCATTTTCGCAACTGCGTGGGGGATATGGCGCTGGCACGGATCTTTGGGGACGGTTCCGTATATGTGCCCGAGGATTTCGGCACGCTGGTCACAAGCGAAAATGTTGAGGAGCGGCTGACCGAATTATGGACCCCCGCGGATAGCGTCCAGAACGCCCAGATTCCCATTTTAATGTATCATTCGCTGACGGAGAACCCTGATGAGGTCTCCAGTATGACGATGACGGTCGATACCTTCCGTTCGCATATGGAGACGCTGTATCAGGCCGGTTATACCGCCATCACTTATGAGGACATGAACCGATTCGTCATGGATGGCGCGCCGCTGCCGGACAAGCCGGTCATCATCACGTTTGACGATGGCTACGCCAATAATTTGACGCTGGGCGCGCCGGTCCTGCAATCCTATGGCTACTGCGCAGAGATTGCGGTGATCGGTTGCTCGGCGGGGAAAGACACCTATAAGGATACCGATACGCCGATGATTCCCCATTTCTCAATGGAGGAAGCGCAGCCGTGGATCGATGCGGGTGTCATCGCGCTGAATGCGCACTCGTATGATATGCACCAGGTGGCCGAACTGGACGGCGAAAACTGCCGGAGCGGTGTGCTGCCGCTTCCAGATGAAAGCGAGCAGGAATATATTGCAGCTCTGGAGCAGGATTATGCAGCCCTGTCGGCGGTTATTGATCCGGTCATGCCGGATGACGCTGTGCGTGCGTTTACCTACCCGTATGGTAAATATAACGAGATATCTGAGGTCGTGCTGGATACCATGGGCGTAACCGTAACGGTTACGACGGAACCCGGGATGGCGGAGGTTGTGCGCGGCTTGCCGCAAAGTATGCGCGTGCTGAACCGCTTCGCTATGACCGAGGAGGTTACCCCACAGGAGCTGCTCGGCCTTGTGCAGTCGAATAGAAACAACTAAGTGACCATAGAAAGGATACAGTTATCATGGAAGAAGAAAAGATCATTGCGTTTTTGCAGGAAAAAACCTCGTCTGGGGAATTGACCTATGATACGGAGCTTATGAAGAGCGGTCTGGTAAATTCGCTGTTCGCGCTCGAGATCGTGATGTTTGTAGAAAAAACGTTCAACATCAAGCTCAAACGCAAGGACATTAAGCCGGAGAACTTCAGCACCGTCCGCCGGATCGCGGAGCTGGTTCGTCGGGTAAGGGAAGGAAAATAACACATGGAAGAACAAGCTGCAAAGCAAGTCAAATGCCTGATATGGGACTTGGATAGGACCCTGTGGGAGGGGGTGCTTTCCGAGGGCGGTTCGACCGCGCTGCGGGAGGGTGTGCGCGAGACGCTCGCCGAACTGGACCGCCGTGGCATCCTGCTGTCCATCGCGAGCAAAAACGAGGCCGCCCCCGCCATGAAAGTCCTGAAAGATCTGGGGATCGACGATCTTTTCCTCTGTCCGCAGATTTCCTGGGATGATAAAGCGGTCTCTGTCCAGCGCATTATGGAACTGCTCAATCTCAAACCGGAGGCGATCGCTTTTATTGACGACAATCCGTTTGAGCGGGACGCTGTACAATATCAGCACCCCAAAGTGCGGGTGTATGACGAAAACGCTGTACCCGGCCTGCTCTCGCTCCCTGAGTTTACGCCGCGTTTTATCACGCCGGATTCCGCGGCGCGGCGGCATATGTACCAAACTGACCTGCTGCGGCAGCAGGCGAAGCAGACCTTCACCGGCAGCAGCGAGGAGTTCCTCAAAACGCTCCAGATCCATGTTGCAGTAAAGCGCGTCACAGAGGATGATCTGCAGCGCGTGGAGGAGCTGACCATCCGCACGCATCAGCTCAATGCAACGGGCTACACATATTCCTATGACGAACTGGTGGAGCTGACGCATTCGCCCCGTCATATCTTCCTGGTGTGCAGCATGCACGACCGCTACGGCGACAACGGTAAAGTCGGTCTGCTGCTGCTCGAGCACACCAGCGAGGAAGTCATGACGCTCAAGCTGCTGATTGTCTCGTGCCGTGTGATGTCCTATGGGATCGGCAGCGCGCTGCTGGCCTATGCAATGCAGCTTTCGCACCGCTTGGGGAAAAAGCTGCATGCCGAGTTTTTCCAAACCGAGCATAACCGCATTATGTATATCACCTATAAAATGGCAGGGTTTGAGGAAATCGAGGAGAATGGCGATCAGCTTCTGCTGTCGTACGCAGGGGAGGAAGTTCCGACTCCGCCCGCCTATATCATCTGGGATACTTCAGAGGCGGAAGCATGACGTTTTTGTTTACGGTTGCAAGCGTTTTGTTTATCGCGCTTGCCATTGGCTGGTATACAGAAAAACGCATCATCACGGTGATGCCGCTGATCACCTGTACGGTGGGGCTTCTGCTGTATGTGCTGGCGTTTTTCCACCGGATGTCCTGGATCGACGGCATTCTGTGGGCAGGCGGTATGATAGCCCTTGCGGTTATGTGCCTCGCAGCAATGCGGCGCGGCCGTACCGCACTTCTGGCCGAACTGCGTCGGCAGTTTTGCGACACGCATCTTTGGGTCTGCGGGCTGCTTGTTCTGCTTGCGTTTTGGATGCTGCGCGGCGAGATGGTTCTCGAATGGGACGGCTACTGCTTCTGGGGGCCGGATACCAAGGGACTATACTTTAACGATGGGTTTGCGCCGCAATACGGCAACGTCGCCCCGAAATTTGGCGATTATACGCCCTTTGCGCAGCTGATCTGGTGGCTTGGCTCGCATTTTGCCGGGCAGTACAGCGAGCAGTATATTTTCTGGGGCTATTATGCGTTCGGCGCGATACTGCTGTTTCCGCTGGCGGACCGGTTCCGCGCGCCGGCCGGCCGATGGTATGCGCCGCTGGTATCGCTTATCGCCTGCACCGGCGTTGTGCTGCTGCCGGGCGTAGCGTGTACGGCATGGTTTCGCGCGCTTTGCGTGGATCCGCTGATGGCGATGCTGTTCGGTCTGGTTATCAGCCTGATCGTTTGCCGCGATCAGGCACATCCGGTCTTTTGGCAGATCCAGCTGTTTGTGCTGCTGCTCAGCCTGACGCTGGTTAAATCCATCGGCTTTCTGTGGAGTCTGCTCGCACTGCTGTTTTACTGCATGTGGTGGCGCGGAAAAAACCGCCGGTGGCGCTTTGTACTGACCTGTGCGGCCGGCATCGGGGTGAGCTATGCAAGCTGGTCGATCTTCTGCCGCGTGATGGTGCGCTCCAGCGAACTGGTGACAAACTATTTCCCGCAGGCTGCGGCAGAGAGACTTGCCGAGCTGCAAAATGGTACCTTCCTGCAGGCGGGGAACAACCTTGGATATATCAAATCCTATATTAAGGCTTTTCTGGTCACGCCGATTCATCGAGAAACCACGCTCGCACTCAATCTTTCGCCCGCTATGCTGGTGCTGATTCTGTTTGTTGGCGCTGCGCTGTTGGGTATATACGGATTTGTACCTCGTAAAAAGCGTGCGCGGCTGTTTGTATTTATGTCGGTTTGCCTCATAGTGATTTATCTGGTGCTGTTTGTAGGGCAGATGACGATGTTCTATACGGAGGATCAGTATCTTAATCCAATTTCTGCAGTCACGCTGATGACGCGCTATTGTTCGCCAGCCCATATGGGGCTTTTGATTTTGCTGATCACGTTTGCTTCGGGCAAGGCGACCGGAGCCGAATCTGCGCCGCCGTCGGGACGACAGATGACTGCCGCAGTCGCGGCGGGGGCGGTCGTGTTCTCCTGCGCTGCGTATAAGGAGATGGGACGGCGCTTTGTATATGATGAACTCGATACTTCCCGTGTAGAAAAGCGAGCGGATTTTGCAAACCGGTACAGTGATTTTCTGGATGAAATCAAGCAGGTACCATATCAGCAGGCAGGGCGCCGTGTGCTGCTGTGCCTATACAATGTTGAATTCAATCCAATCGTGATCAACGAAGCCTCTCCGGTGTCATTTATCAATATATCGCTTCCGGATGATCCGCAGCAGGCGCTGGCGATGATCGATGAATCATTGCAGTCCGGTCATGAAGGGTATTTGTATCTGAAGGGCTGCCCAGACGGGTTGGCGGAACTGCTGACTGCGCGAATCCAAGATACAAGCAGTTTTGTCGAGAACCAGCTGTATGAGATTCTGGACGATGGGGGATTGCGGCCCGTCTCATGACATGTGGCGAACCGATGGGGGTCCGCTGTTCCGCAAACCTTCGGGTCAAAGGCAGTTTTCTTATTACGCAGAAATATTATCAGGCGGGAGCGTCCATCCGGATGCTCCCGCCTGATATGATATTCGAAAAAAGTGCAATCTCTGTAAGTATCATTGCATGCAACTCAAAAAACGATGCTTCACAAAGGCGGCAAGTTGTGCCAATGCTTCCTGCACGATAATCAGGCCCGCGTCTCTGTCCCGTCGGCTTTGAACGGAGCAGGTGCCTGCGCATAGGCAGCTTTTGCCTTGGCCCAGCGGACTTTCCGCGCTTCCGGACTCTCGGTATCAGATGCGGCACGCTTGTCCTCCGTCTCCGCCTCCGGTCGCTGGATCTGTTCCGGCGTTTCGGAGCTGACAGTCTCTTGCTCCGTCCGGTTGGAATCCTCCGACGGGGGAGAGGGGATATCCACCGCGTCCTGATTGGCTTGCGCCTCCTCGGCCCGATTGGGCAGCTTCGCGAATTCGCCGCTGGACACAAATTCCTGGGTACTCTCGGCCACACGATCCACCCGCTGTTTCTCCGTCATGGCGATCTTCAGCTTCTTGGACAGCGGGATATGGGGATTATGCTCCACCGCCTGTATTTTGGTCAGGGAAGCGTTGACACGGGTCATCTGCAGCCGCTCTACTTCCTCCTGAGTCTTACACCGGCGAAGCTCCCGCTCATAGGCTTTCTGCTCCTGTTCCAGATTTATCAACTCCCGATAGGCTTCTGGATCATGCTCGCGCAGATAGTCCCGCTCTTTCAGGGTCAGCTCACCACCAGCTTCCAGCTTCTGGTGGATTTTGCGCAGTGTATCATCCCCGCGCTCCCCAGAGGAGGCCTCCGCCTCCAGTGTCTGGCGCAGGGAGCTATCCAGCCAGTCCTCCAGAGAGCCGCCCTTGGCATTATAATTCCCCGTCTGCTGCTTCAGCGTCCACTGGCTTTGGAGCTTCAGATTCTTGATATAACGGTTCATGTTTCCAATCGACAAAAGATCCATCGTGTCTGTCCTCCTTTCGACCATTGACTTACTGTTATATAGATGACTTTGCTGCTCTGGGCGCTTACCCTGCCTTATGGACCAGATAAATCGCTTACACCCGCACATCCACGGTCCCCGTTGGGACCATCTCGCCCTCCTTACGCTCCTCTGTTGACACTCGCACTTTTAGACCCTGAAATTCTTTTATTCTATCTATCGGCAACTTTTGGGAGAAGTTTATAAAAAGCAGGGCAATCTGGAATTGTTTCAAAATGCCGGTTGAGATATTCTCAATCATAAAGCCCGCCAGATTTACCGGACCTTTGGCGGATGAGTGCGGCAATGTGGAATAGTCAAGAAAAGCGTACACCGAAGAGCGAAGTATTAAGCGGCGAGAAAACGCTTAGCGAAGCGTGCACGTTTGACCAGAGGTGGGAGGTTATCCTCGTTGGCTGTGTTGCGCCGGCGGCGGTTGTAATAGGTCTCGATCCAGCGGAAGACAAGGTGACGCACCAGCTCCCTTGGCATACGGGAGCAGTGGAGCCGGTAAACCGCATTGCGCAGGGCATCGCCGCACAGGCCGGCACGCATATGACGCTTCATGGCAAAGCCGACGATCGCTCCATCATAGCAGTCCAGCACAGCGGCCAGATACAGCTTGCCATCCACGCATTTGATC
>DXDO01000052.1 GCA_019115425.1 Candidatus Agathobaculum merdigallinarum
GGGTATCGCCTGCGGTGGAGAGCACTTCCAGAACGCCCTCGCCGATGTCGAGGATGGAAACGTCGAACGTGCCGCCGCCGAGGTCGTAAACCATGATCTTCTGCTCGGATTCCTTATCCACGCCGTACGCCAGCGCAGCAGCGGTCGGCTCGTTGATAATACGCAGCACTTCGAGACCCGCGATCTTGCCCGCGTCCTTGGTCGCCTGACGCTGGGAGTCAGAGAAGTAAGCCGGCACCGTGATGACCGCCTGGGTCACCGGCTGGCCGAGGTAGGCTTCCGCGTCTGCCTTGAGCTTCTGGAGAATCATCGCGGAAATCTCCTGCGGGGAGTAGGGCTTGCCGTCGATGTTGACACGGTAGTCAGAGCCCATGTGACGCTTAATGGAGATAATGGTGCGGTCCGCGTTGGTAACCGCCTGGCGCTTTGCCACCTGGCCGACCATGCGCTCGCCGTCCTTGGAGAACGCGACAACAGACGGGGTCGTGCGCGCGCCTTCCGCGTTGGGGATGACGACGGCTTCGCCGCCCTCCATAACGGATACGCAAGAGTTTGTCGTACCGAGGTCAATGCCAATGATTTTGCCCATGATTGATTGCACTCCTTTATATGATTCAGATACTTTGTTACCATTTGTCATCGCGCCAGCCGGCGCGTATCTATCAGGAAAATTTCAGGTATTGAAATTTTCCATAAAATCCGGGAGCATCTCTCAGATTTTATTTCTCAGTTTGCGACCTTCACCATCGCGTGCCGGATGACCTTATCGCCGATCTGGAAGCCCTGCTGAAACACCTCGGCGATCACATTTTCGCCCAGTTCCCCGTCCTCCACGTGCATCACTGCGTTGTGAAAGTTGGGATCAAAGGTGGTCCCTGCGGAAGCCTCGATCAACGTGACATTCAGCCCTTTGAGGCTTTCCGTCAGCTGATTCATGGTCATTTCCACGCCTTTTTTGTATTCGGCATCCGCCGTTTCGGCCTTGATCGCGCGCTCCAGATTGTCATAAGTCGGGAGCAGCGCCGTCACCGCGCGGCTGACCGCATCGGTATACGCCTGCTCGCGCTCACGCTGGCTGCGCTTGCGGAAATTATCATACTCCGCCGCCATGCGAAGATAGCGGTCGTTCAGCTCGTCATATTTGCTTTTCCACTCATCAGACGGCTGCGCGGTCTGTTCCGTCGTTTCGTTCTGTTCCGCGGTCTGCTCCACGGTTTCCTCAGCGGCCTTCTGCTCCGCCTCAGCGGCTTCCGCCTGTTTCTTCTTGCTCATGTTATTTCATGCCTCCGTTTATCGGTCGCTCAATGGCTCCCGTCTTTTTCGTCCAGAAAAGTTTCGGCGATCAGCTTGTTCAGCCCTTTGGCGAAGCGGCTGAGCTGGGCGGACAGCTTTGCATAATCCATGCGGGTCGGCCCCACAATGCCGATCACACCCTGCCCGATCTTGCCGATATCGTATTTCGCATAAATTGCCGAAGTATCGCTCAGCGGGTTTTCACCGTTTTCCGGCCCGATGAAAAATTGAATACCGTCGATCTTTCGAGTGGCGGGCAGCAGATGCCTGCGGTCGTCCTCCATATAATCGAGCAGCGCCTGCGCCTTGTGCATATCCCGGTATTCCGGAAACCGCAGCAGCTTATTGGTCCCCTCAAGGAAAACCTTCTGGTCTCCGAGTTCTTCAATCAACTCGGCAACATACTCCGCCACCGGCGCGAGCAGCGCGGTCAGCCCCGCGGCGCGGCGCACAATGTCAAAGCGTTCGGCCGTGATGTGGCTAAGCGGCAGGCCGGTCAGCGTCTGATTGAGCACATAGGTCAAAAGTTCGGCCTCGTCCTTGGAGACGTTCGCCATCGTGCGCACCATCTTGTTTTTGACCGTACCCGAATCGGTCACCACCACGATGACAAAATTCATCTTATCCACCGCGATGATTTCGAACTGCCGGATGGATATCTGCGTCATCGCCGGCGTAACGGCGACCGAAGCGTAATTGGTCAGGCTGGAAATCAGCCTGCCGGCTTCCTCGATCAGACGGTCCAGCTCGCGCACCCTGGTCTGCATCATGGTTTGCAGCGGAGCATCCTCCTCGCCGGTATCCTGCGGCTGCTCCATCAGCTCGTCAACGTACAGGCGGTAGCCCCGCGGCGAAGGAATGCGTCCCGCGGAGGTATGCGGCTTTTCCAGATATCCCATTTCCTCCAACTCGCTCATCTCGTTGCGGATGGTAGCCGAAGAAAACGGCAGCGCGTGCCCCTCCGTCAGCGCCTTGGAGCCGACCGGTTCAGCCGTTCGGATATAGTCGCCAATGATCGCTTTCAGTATTTGCTTTTTTCGTTCCGAAAGCTCCACTGAAACGGACTCCTCTCTCCAAGATATTAGCACTCCACTCCCTAGAGTGCTAAACTTAATTTACCACCGCCCGCCTGCAAAGTCAAGTACCGTTTATGAATATTTTGTTAAATGATCGCAACTATTTTGTCACACGCTCCTGCTGACTGCTAAAATGTCGTAAAACTGTGTGCGTAGAGCGCGGTATCCGTATGGTTTGTCTTGCGTTTGCCCGCTTGGGATGATATTATTATAAACGGAGAAGAAAGCCGTAAAACGGCTGTAAAAGAGAGAAATACTTTCAGCAAAAGGAGAAAATTTACATGCAAGAAGTGAAAGTCGGCATTGTCGGCCTTGGCCGCCTTGGCTCTGTTCATGCAGAGAATCTGGCGTTCAAGATTCCCGGCTGCAAACTTACTGCCGCCTGCTCGCTCGAGCAGAAGGAGCTGGACTGGGCAAAGGACTACCTGAAGGTTGAATTTGTCACCACCGATTATAAAAAAATGGTGGATGAAGCGGATATTGAGGCCGTCGTGATCGTCTCCTCATCGCCTGAACACTGCTGGATGATCGAGTACGCGCTCGACGCTGGCAAGCACGTGTTCACTGACAAGCCGCTCGGCTGCTCGCTCGAGGAGTGCAAACGCGCGGAGGCCGCTGTGGAGCGCCATCCGGACAAGCTGTTCTTCCTCGGCTTTATGCGCCGCTACGATCCCTCCTACGCGGATGCCAAGGCACAGATCGACGCAGGCAAGATCGGCAAGCCCTATCTTGTCAAGGCGACCGGCCTTGATCCCGAGGCTCTGGTCGAGAGCTGCATCAAGTTCTCCAAGACCTCGGGCGGCATTTTCATCGACGCGGCTTCGCATGACATCGATCTGATGCGCTGGTTCCTCGGAGGCGAGGTGACCGAGGTCTACGCCGCGGGCACGACCTTCAAGCATCCGGAATTCGCTGAAAACGGCGACACTGAAACCGGCATGGCCATGCTCAAGTTTGACAACGGAACGGTTGCTTTCCTGCACGTTGGCCGCACCGCGCCGCACGGCTACCACACCGAGACCGAGATCGTCGCGACTGAAGGCCACATCCGCGTGGCGGGCGTGCCGTGGAAGGACCGCGTAATGGTATACGATCAGTACGGCGCGCGGCAGGAGATCATCGAGAATTTCCCGCAGCGCTTCGCAGAAGCCTACCTGCTCGAGATGGTGGACTTCATCGACTGCATCCAGAAGGGCCGCAAGCCCGAGCTGACCGTGTATGACGGCACCAAGGCGACCATCGTCACCTATGCGATCACGGACTCGTTCCACTCCGGTAAGGCAATCAAGGTCGAATATTAAGTCAAACGAAAAGGGCCTGTTGCAAAATAGCTTGTCCCAAAAATAATGTACAAAATATGCCCCTCAAAGGAAGTCAAAACAGCTTCTTTTGAGGGGCGATTTGTCTTATTGGGCCCCTTTTTTGTGCAAATTGCTATTGCACTTTTATTTTGCAACAGGCCCTTTTTATATCTACCCTACAGAGGATTACCGGTCTTTGAGCGACGTATATTCGATAGCGGGCTGCACGCAGCGGTAAGCCGGGCGGATGATCTTGTCCGTATTGACCAGCTCCTCCAGCCGGTGCGCGCTCCAGCCGACGATACGCGCGATCGCAAACACCGGCGTATACAGCTCAGGCGGCAGGCCGAGCATGGAGTACACAAAGCCCGAATAAAAATCCACATTTGCGGAAACGCCCTTGTAAATGTGGCGTTCCTTTGCAATAACCTCCGGTGCCAGCCGCGCAACCAGAGAATACAGCGCAAAATCGGCATCCCTGCCCTTTTCGTGCGCGAGCTGACCAACGAACGATTTGAACACCTGCGCACGCGGGTCAGAGATCGAATAGACCGCGTGCCCCAGTCCATAAATCAGGCCCTTATGGTCGAACACCTCGCGGCGAAGCATGCGGCCCAGATAGTCCGCGACCGCCTCCTCGTCAGCCGTATCGGTGACGTTCCTTTTGATGTCCTCAAACATCTGCACGACTTTGTAGTTCGCGCCGCCATGCTTGGGACCCTTGAGCGAACCGAGCGCAGCGGATATCGCCGAATAGGTATCCGTGCCGGACGAGGTGACCACGTGCGTGGTAAACGATGAGTTATTGCCGCCGCCGTGTTCCATATGCAGCACCAGTGCCAGGTCGAGCACGGTTGCCTCAAGCGGCGTATAGTGCATGTCCGGACGGAGCATGCGCAAAAAGTTGGAGGCGGTGGACAGGCTGTCCGACGGATAGTGAATATACATACTGCCGCCGCATTCATAATGATTGTATGCGTGATAGGAATATACCGCCAGCATGGGGAACACAGAAATCAGCATCAGGCACTGGCGCAGCACGTTGGGCAGGCTGATATCATCCGCGTTGCTGTCGTAAGACGCCAGCGTGAGCACGCTGCGCGACAGGCTGTTCATCATATCGCGCGTCGGCGCTTTCATGACCACATCGCGCGTGAAATTGGTCGGCAGCGTACGGCCCTGTGCCAGCAGGTTTTTGAACTCGCTCAGCCGCTTGGCATCCGGCAGCTCGCCAAACAGCAGCAGATAGGCGACTTCCTCATAGCCTTTTCGGCCATCCTTCATAAATCCCTGCACGAGCTCATTGATCTTGTAGCCGCGGTAATACAGCTCGCCGTCACACGGAACCAGCTTGCCGTCCACTTCCTTTTTGGAAATGATATCCGATATGTTGGTCAGCCCTGCGAGCACGCCTTCGCCGTTTAAGTCGCGCAGACCGCGCTTGACATCGAACTCCTTATAAAGCTGCGCGTCGATTATATCATGCCGCCTGCAAAGCGCGGCCAGCGCTTCCACGCGCGGCGTAACCTGCAAAATATCCTTTTCCATCGTCACCTTGTATCCTCCTTTTCGAGATATACTATCCCATGTATATATTTTATCTGGAAAGACACAAGCCTTCAACGACAATTCGGTAACATCGTGTTAAAAATCTGTGAATTTTTGTGTACTATGCTCAATCGTCTCCGGCCTGTTCTTCCATCGTATCGCGGCGGCGCTTGGCCGCATACCGGAAGGATACATAGGTCAGCAGCAGCACGAGCACAGTCGTGATCGGCACCATGAACATCAGCTGCGCTGCAAAAACCAGCAGGATATACGGCACACTCATGGACGCCCAAGCCGCACCGCTGAAAAACTGTATTACACACACCACGGCAGCAGCGCCCGCGCCCGCCAGCAAGCCCTGCACAAGGTAGTGCTTCCACGGGTAACGGTCGGCCTCGGCATAGGCGTTGTCATCCATCAGGCCCTTACGGTTCATCAGCAGCAGGATGACGAGCTGCGCGGCCATCAGAATACCGAACTCCAGCAGGTTGATCGACGAATCTCCCATTGTCGTGCCCTCCAGCCGGATACCGATTGCCTGCAGCACCACGTCCAGCAGGATGCCGAACGTCAAAAAGAAAAATCCGATCTTATAAATACGGTTGATCTCGGCGACCACCCGCTCATCCTTGGTTTTGGGAAACAGTTTCATTGTGTTCTCCTCCTTACAAAAGCAGCATAACAGTTGCAGCAGCGCCAACCAGCAGCATCATCTGCTCCTGCCGCTCACGGTTGATG
>DXDO01000053.1 GCA_019115425.1 Candidatus Agathobaculum merdigallinarum
GACTTCCTTTGAGGGGCGTATTTTGTACATTATTTTTGGGACAAGCTATTTTGCAACAGGCCCTTTTCCATTCATCTACTGAAATATCTGGGCTTACTTCGCACGGGATGCAATTACATCGTTCATATCATACATCCCAGGCTGGGTGCGGCCTGCCATGAACTCCGCTGCATCGACGGCGCCGACAGCGAATACTTCGCGCGAGAGCGCGGTATGCTTGATCTCGATGATCTCGTCGCGGCCGCAGAACAGCACACTGTGCTCGCCGACGATCGTGCCGCCGCGGATCGCGGAAATACCGATCTCGTGCGCAGGACGCTTTTCGCGGCGCTCATGGCGGTCGTAGACGTATTCTGCATCATAGGGAAGAGTGTCGGCAACCGCGTCCGCCAGCATCAGCGCTGTGCCGGAAGGCGCGTCGAGCTTCTGGTTGTGATGCTTTTCGATGATCTCTACATCATACTTATCGCCGAGGACTGATGCGGACTTGCGCAGCAGCTCGGCCATCAGGTTGATACCGATGGACATGTTACCCGAGCGGAAAACCGGAATCTTCGCAGAAGTCTCACGGATCTTCGCAAGCTGCTCCGACGAGTGTCCGGTCGTACAGATCACGACCGGAATTTTGTGCTTTTCGCAGTAGGCGAGCAGGTGCTCGGTGCTGGACACATTGGAGAAATCGATGATCACATCGCAGCCGCCCTGAAACTCGAATGGGTCGGCGAAAACAGGAAAAGCACCGTTTTTTGTCGTGTTGATATCAAATCCGGCAACAATCTCCATGCCCTCACGCCCACTGACAATATCAGTGATGACGCGGCCCATGCGGCCGTTGCAGCCAGAAAGTGCAATTTTTAACATCCTTTTCAAAATCCTTTCGAAAAGTCTTTTTATTTCTGCTTTATCAAATCTTGCAGCCGGCAGCCTGCAGTTCCTTCTGGATCTGCGCGATGTGCTCCTCGCTCGGCTCGACCAGCGGCAGGCGCAGCGGGCCGACGTCCCAGCCGAGCAATTCCATCGCCTTCTTGACCGGAATCGGATTGACCTCACAGAACAGCGCATCGATCAGGTTGTGGTACTTGAATTGCAGTTTTGCGGCTTCCGGATAGCGGTTTTCAAAACAGAGCTGGGTCAAATCGTGGGTCTCCTGCGGCGCAACATTGGACAGAACGGAAATCACGCCCTTGCCGCCGAGCGCCATCAGCGGGACGATCTGATCGTCGTTACCCGACCAGACATTGAGGTTCTCACCGCATTTAGCCATAACCGCAGCCAGCAGGCTGAAGTTGCCGGAAGCGGCTTTAAGGCCGTTGATGTTGGGATGTTTGGACAGTTCATACAGAGTATCGTCAGTGAAACACACGCCGGTGCGGCTGGGGACGTTGTACAGGATGATCGGCAAGTCGCAGCTGTCCGCGATCGCGGTATAGTGGGCGATCAGGCCGCGCTGGGTGGTCTTGTTGTAATATGGAGTGACCGACAGGCCGCCGTCCGCGCCGCATTCCTTGGCGAATTTGGTCAACTCGATGGCATACGCGGTGTCGTTCGAACCAACGCCTGCAACGACCGGAACGCGGTGGTCAACATATTCGCAGCACCAGGAAACAACTTCGCGATGCTCCTTGTCATGCAGGGTGGAGGACTCGCCGGTCGTACCGCATACGATGATCGCATCTGTACCGTGGGCGATCTGGTGATCGATGATGCGGCCGAATTCCTCGTAGTTGATTTCACCGGTGGACTTGAAAGGCGTGATGATCGCAACGCCCGCGCCGGTAAATACAGGATTTTTCATAATGTGATACAGCCTCCTTAATGGTCCATATAGCCTTCGGCGCACAGCAGCTCCGCCATCAGGACAGCGCCGCCGGCCGCGCCGCGCAGGGTGTTGTGCGACAGGCTGACAAACTTGTAGTCATACAGAGCGTCTTCCCGCAGACGGCCGATCGAAACACCCATACCGCCTTCCAAATCGCGGTCAAGACGGGTCTGCGGACGGTTATCCTCTTCGAAATAGGTCAGGAAATGCTCGGGAGCGGAGGGCAGCTGCAACTCCTGTGCACGGCCCTTGTAGCTGCGCCAGCGCGCAATCATCTCCTCTCGGGTCGGCTTGTTCTTGAACTTGACGAACGCCGCAGCCATATGGCCGTCCGAGCAGGCCACGCGCAGGCACTGCGCCGTGATGACAGGGGAGGTCGCCGGCTCGATGTGGTCGCCCTCGATATGCCCCCAGACCTTCATCGGCTCCTTTTCGCTCTTCTCTTCCTCGCCGCCGATGTAGGGGATGACATTGTCAACCATCTCCGGCCAGGTCTCAAAGGTCTTGCCCGCGCCCGAGATCGCCTGATAGGTGCACACGGCGACTTCGGTCGGCTCAAAGTCCATCAGCGCGGTCAGCGCCGGCACATAGGACTGGATCGAGCAGTTGGACTTGACGGCAATGAAGCCGCGCTTGGTGCCCAGACGTTTGCGCTGCGCCGGGATGATCTGCGCGTGATCGGCGTTGATCTCCGGGATGATCATGGGCACGTCGGGCGTCATGCGGTGCGCCGAGTTGTTGGAACAAACGGGGCACTCGAGCTTTGCGTACTTTTCTTCCAGCGCACGGATCTCGTCTTTCTTCATATCGACCGCACAGAAGATGAAATCCACCTTGGAGGCGATCTCCTCCGCGTCAGCGGTTGCGTCGTACATGACCATGTCTTTGTATTTTTCCGGCATCGGAACAGACATCTTCCAGCGGCCCTCGCAGGCTTCGGCATAGGTTTTGCCGCGATTGCGGCCGGATGCCGCCAGCGCAACGACCTCAAACCAGGGGTGGTTCTCCAGCAGCAGCGTAAAACGCTGGCCAACCATACCGGTCGCGCCGACAATACCTACTTTATAATGCTGCATACATACCAAATCCTTCCAAGCAGTTTTCTAATGATTTTCTTTTTGTCCTTACAGCTCCAGCAAAGAAAAATACCGGTTGAAAACCGGTATGACCTATACTATAATAGAGGGAGCGGACAAACCCGCAGCCTTCTAAACAGAATAGCTCTCCACCGGCATTTCTGCTGATGACAGACGCAGGGATATTTTCCGGCAGCGTCCAGCACGGCCTTGCCGCAACAAGAGCCGGCTTCGGCGGCAGACCCTTTCTCGGCTGCTCGATGGGTTTACGGACCCTCCCAGACCGATACTGATGAAAACCGCGCCTCTATCTGTGCATGTACTTTTCGTTCTTATTGTAAGATACGGTCATTTATTTGTCAATAGAAGGCAGAAAAATAAAAACAGGAGATGATGAAATGAAGCGAGTATTATCCATGCTGCTGTGTGCTGCCACGATGCTGGCCTGCCTTTGTCTGGTTCCGGCCTCCGCGGTGGATACCAGTGTAACGCTGCGCGTCGGGCTGACAATCAGCGGCGCAAACACCTTTGCTGATCCGAAGCTGGAAAATGTGGCGGGACAACCGACCGGCTATACCATTGGCACAATGGATGGGACGACGTTTTCCGGCGGCACGGCGATTTCCGGCACACAGCTTACGATCAGGCTGGTAAATAATGCTTTCCAGGTGAGCGACACGGCGACCGGCGCTGTGCTGTACACCTCTGCGCCTGGAGCGGATCATATCGCCATCCGTCCCAACAGCGAACTGACCTGGTTCAAGGGTTATCAGTGGCACGGCGACTTTGTTTACCGCCGTGCGTCGGATGGAAACATCACTGTTATAAATTATGTCGGGCTGGAGGATTATGTGAAGGGTGTTCTGCCGTATGAGATCGATCCGGACTGGCCTGCGGAAGCGCAGAAGGCACAGGCGGTCTGTGCGCGCTCCTTTGCGCTTGGGACAAGCAAGCACGCAAGCAGCGGGTATGACCTGTGCAATACCACGAACTGTCAGGTGTATTTGGGCGCGAACCGTGCGACCGCTGCATCGGATGCTGCCGTTGACGCAACGCAGGGCGAATACCTGACCTATAACGGCGAGCCGGTAATCGGCTATTTCTTCGCATCGGACGGCGGCGCGACCGAAGACGCCGCAAACGTATGGGGCGGCGACTATCCCTATCTTCAGGGCAAGGAAGATCCGTACGAAACCTACGACAGCTCCTGGACGGTTACGCTGACAGCAGAGGAGATTCGTGAAAAACTGGTAAGCGCCGGATACTCCATCGGCACGGTTGCAAATGTGCAGGTGACAAAGCGCACGGATACGGATAACGTTAACGAAGTGACTGTGACCGATACGGATGGAAAGCAGGCCGTCATCCAGCGCGACGACTGCCGCACCGTGTTCGGTCTGGACAGCATCCGCTATACGATCACGCCGAATGCATCGGCAAATGCCGCTGCGGCGCTGCCGCAGAGCACCAGTCTGGATATTGCGCCTTCCATGCACAAAATGACCGTCGATGGTCAGCCGGTCCGGCCGCAGGGCTATATGATCAACGGCAGCAATTATTATAAACTGCGCGATATCGCCTACATACTCAATGGCACCGACAGCCAGTTCAACGTTACGTGGGACGGCGCGAACAACCGTATCGTGTTGACCTCCGGCGAGTCCTATCAAGAGGTCGGCGGGGAAATGGCATCGTCTGTTTCCGCCGAAATCGAGAATTACACGCCGTCTGATGCCACGATTGTGATTGACGGAAATACGGTTTCCCTGACCGGCTACCGCATAAACGGCAATAACTACTACATGGTGCGCGACATCGGCGCGGCGCTCGGTTTTCTGGTTGATTATGCCGACCAGACAGTGCTGATCACCAGCGCTTCGGTCGATCCGGAGGGCGAGCAGCCGGACAGCAAGCCGCCGGTAACCAATGCAGCCAGCTATACCTTCAATGGCACCGGCTGGGGCCATAGCGTGGGCATGAGCCAATGGGGCGCGCATGCAATGGCTGAGCAGGGTTTTGGCTACGAGGAGATATTGAAATTCTACTTCACCGGAATTGAGCTTGCCGGCTGAATAAACCGATCATAAAGGAGGAAACGGCATGGGTGCTCCGCGCGGGCGCCCATGCTTTTATGAATGAAGAAAAGTGATTTTTATTTTGATCTTCCCGAGCGTTTGATTGCCCAGCATCCGCTTGAGCAGCGCGATTCCTCGCGTTTAATGGTGCTTGACAGGGCGGATGGATCGGTGACACACCGGCATTTCCGTGATCTGCTGGAATATGTGCGCCCGGGCGACTGCATTGTTTTCAACAATTCCCGTGTCATTCCTGCGCGCCTGATGGGTCACGCTGTGGGGCGTACCACCCCGATTGAGGTACTGCTGCTGACAGACAGGGGAGAAGGCCTGTGGGAATGCCTGACCCGCCCAGGGCGCAAGACGCGCGAAGGCACGGAACTGACCTTTGGCGACGGCCTGCTGACCGCAACGGTCGAAAAGGTACAGCCGGACGGCAACCGCCTGATCCGGTTCCATTACGAGGGTATTTTTCTGGAAATTCTGGACAAGCTCGGTACAATGCCGCTGCCGCCTTATATCAAGGAAAAGCTGGATGATCCGGAACGATATCAGACTGTCTACTCCAAAACGCCCGGCTCTGCTGCCGCACCAACCGCAGGGCTGCATTTTACTAAGGAACTGCTCGCAGAGCTTGAGCAGAAAGGTGTGAAACTGGCGTTTGTCACGCTTCATGTCGGGCTCGGCACCTTCCGGCCGGTCAAGGAGGAGGAGATCACCGACCATGTGATGCACTCCGAATACTACATCATGGATGAGGAGACCGCCGCGCAGATCAATCAGACGCGCGACGAGGGCGGCAAGATATGGGCGGTCGGTACAACCGCCTGCCGCACGCTGGAAACCATTGCGGATGAAAACGGACGTGTCCGTCCGCAGTCCGGCTGGACGGATATTTTCATCTATCCGGGCTACCGGTTCAAAGCGGTGGATCATTTGGTGACCAATTTCCATCTGCCGGAAAGCACGTTGATGATGCTGATCTCTGCGTTTGCAACGCGTGAAATAGTAATGGATGCTTATCAGCAGGCAATAGACGAAGAATACCGCTTTTTCTCCTTTGGCGACTCCATGCTGCTGCTGTAACGAAATAAAACTGCTGTAATACGGTAAAAATATGAGGAATTTATGGAAATCGGAACTTTTCATTTGTTAAAAACCGAAGGAAATGCCCGCCGCGGCGAATTCTGTACGGCGCACGGCACCGTGCAGACGCCGGTCTTTCAAAACGTCGGCACGGCGGGTGCGATCAAGGGCGCGGTCGATGCCTTCGACTTAAAAGAGCTGGGCTGTCAGATCGAGCTTTCCAACACCTATCATCTGCACGTCCGTCCGGGCGACCAGATCGTGAAAGCCATGGGCGGCCTGCACAAGTTTATGCGATGGGACGGTCCGATGCTGACCGACTCGGGCGGCTTTCAGGTTTTTTCACTGGCCACTCTGCGCAAGATCAAAGAGGAAGGTGTGACCTTCCATTCGCATGTTGACGGCCGCAAGATCTTCATGGGGCCGGAGGAAAGCATGCGTATCCAGTCCAATCTCGGTTCGGATATCGCGATGGCGTTTGACGAGTGCATCGAAAATCCTGCGCCGCGCGAATACGTGAAAAACTCGATCGATCGCACGACGCGCTGGCTGAAACGCTGCAAGACCGAGCTCGACCGCTTAAACCGCCTGCCGGACACCGTCAACCCGCACCAGATGCTGTTCGGCATCAATCAGGGCGGCACCTATGACGATTTGCGCATCGAGCATATGCAGGCGATTGCCGAGCTTGACCTGCCCGGCTATGCGATCGGCGGACTTGCGGTGGGCGAGAGCACCGAGGTGATGTATCACATTCTGGATGTTGTGCTGCCGCACGCGCCGGTGAACAAGCCGCGCTACCTGATGGGGGTCGGCACGCCGTCCAACATCATTGAGGGCGTTGCCCGCGGCGTGGACTTTTTCGACTGTGTCATGCCGACACGCAATGCGCGGCATGGGCATCTGTTTACGCACAACGGTATTTTAAATATCATGAATGCAAAATACCAGACCGACGAGCGGCCGATTGAGGAGGGCTGCCAGTGCCCAACCTGCCGCCGGTTCAGCCGCGCCTATCTGCGGCACCTGCTCAAGAGCGGTGAGATGCTGTCCCAGCGTCTGCTGGTCATGCACAACCTGTGGTTCTACAACCACCTGATGCAGGAGATCCGTGACGCGCTGGATAACGGTACTTTTGCGCAGTTCCGCGCGGAATACAGCGAGAAAATGAGCAAACGAATTTGACGATAAAGCCGGATTTCTATAGAGAGGTCCGGCTTTTGATATTCATATCATCCCTTCTCACGGCATAGCTTTGTAGTGAAATGGGGTTGTGCTGTGCGGATTCAGAAAAAAACCATCCTATATGCAGCTGCGGTTTTGGCCTGCGGCAATCTGGCGCTGCAGGCGCTCGGTTTTATTTACCGTGTGCTGCTCAGCCGTTTTGCCGGCGCAGAGGGCCTTGGGGTGTACCGTCTGGTCAATTCGGCGTATCTGGTGCTCAATGCAGGTTGCCTGTCCGGTGTGACGATGGCCTGCTCCCGCCTGAGCGCGGCCAGCGAGGCAAAAGGGGAGCGGCACAAGATCGGCGCCATTCTCCGATTGGCATTTTCCATCTTTTTTACATTGTGCGTAGCCTGCGCCGCAGTGGTGCTGTTGTTCGGCGATGGGATCGCCGCCGCGCTGCTGGGAGACGGGCGGTGTGCAAAGGCATTTCCATTTGTATTGCTGTGCCTTGCGCTGACCGGTGTGGAAAATATCTTCAAGTCCCTATTTATTGGGCTGGAGCAGATGCAGTATACCGCCGCCTCTGAGGTCGGCGAACAACTCATCCGCATTCTTTCCGTTGGGACGCTGCTGTATCACTATCAGGGCGAGGATTACGGCACGATCGCCATGCTGATTTTCGCGGGCATGGTAGTCAGTGAGGTGTTCAGTGCGCTGTTCTTGACGCGGTTGTTTCGCCGCAGTATGGTCGGTATGCCGCTGAACACAGCTTTGGATCGGGCAACGGCACGTCAATTCTTTTTTATCGCTCTGCCCCTATCCGCTTCCGCACTGATCGGCAATATCATCAGCTCCGCAGGTTCGGTTTTGCTGCCGCAGCGGTTGATGGCAGCCGGATTGACCTATGAGCAGGCCCTATCCGCACTCGGTGTGATCTCAGGTATGGCGATGCCGCTCCTGCTTTTGCCGGTTGCGCTGGTCAGTTCAGTCTGCACTGCGCTGCTGCCGGCGATCACCGCCGCGCAGGCAGTCGGCAATACCAAGAGGGTGCGGGCGCTCATCGGGCGCTCGGTCTCGACAGTCGGCCTGATAGCAATTCCTGCGACAGCAGTGCTCGTTCCGCTCGCCCCGCGGCTGAGCGAGCTGTTTTTCCACCAGCCGCTGACGGCGGAATATGTGACCCTGCTGGGTGCGGTAGCGATTGTCAGCTATTATCAAATGGCTTCCGGCAGCCTGCTCAATGCATTGGGATTGCAGCATCTGAATGTAGTGACTGCGGTCAGCACAGAACTATGTCAGCTGTTTTTGATATATCGGTGGTGTGCAAATCCCAATCTCGGCATCTATGGTTATCTGCTTGCCATGCTGCTGACGGATACCGCCGCATTTGCGATGAATTTCTGCATTCTATATTTTCGAACTGGATTTTCCCCCAAGCCGCTGCGTCGGTTCGGTGTGCCGGTCTTATGCGGTGCTACGCTGTTTCTCTGGACACGGATATTTTTTCGCTTATTTCAAGACCTTTGTCAAACTGACGCTGGAGCGTTGGCATTTACCTCTTTGGGGGCGGTTCTGCTGTATGTGCTGGTGCTTCGTCTGATGGGGATTCGTTTGCTGCGCTATCTATCCCGTAGACTAGAGCGGCCGCAGTTGCCGCATCTCTGCATGTGGTAAGCACGGAAATTGTGAATGCGGCAAGTTGCAACCTATTTTCTATATTGACAATAGACTGATTTTTTTGGTATACTAACAAAAGAATCGCAGGATGGGTAATGGTAACGTGGTGAAATCCATTGGGACAGTAGCGGACTTCGGAGGTGCGGAGAGGCTGCGAGCTGTTTCACTGCGGGTCTGACCATATCACAGAAAGGGAGTAGCCCTTTTACCCTGTATTGTGTTAGAATGTAAAAAACAACCGGGTGTAGCGCAGTTGGTAGCGCGCCTGCTTTGGGAGCAGGATGCCGCAGGTTCGAATCCTGTCACTCGGACCAAGCGGAGTGTCCTTATAGGATTTGAGTATCCTACAAAGGACACTCCGCTTTTTTATTGTCAAAATTGGGGCAGCACCGTTTTCATCGAACAGCAGCCGATCCTGGATGCACAGGAGCTTGACCTTGTGCCGGTTGAGCAGGTCGATGTAGCTTTGGGCCATGCCCCACTCCCAGCCTATCCGGGTCAAGTTATGGACTAACACCACATCCACCTTGCCAGCGACAACGGCCTCGGTCACTTTCTGGAGCGCCGGGCGGTCTAATGTGAGCCCGCTGCCGTATTCATCCGCAGAGCCGATGATGGTATATCCCGCTTGCTTTGCGTAGAGTTGGAGCAGAAACCGCTGGTGTTCCAATGCGAAAGAATCGTCATGGGCGACACGGCAATAGAGAAATGCCCTCATATCCACACCACCTTTACACCACCGGGGCGTAGCTGACTGCTACGACTTTTCTCGTTTCCATGATAATGTCGGCCTCGGGAATTTTCCGGCGGTCAGGCACATCGAAAGCGCCGATGCAGTTGTAGTGGATCACCACGCACTGGGTGGTAACGCCGTCCTGCTTTTCCGCATGATACACGTCAATGTGGTCAATCAGTTCTCCCACCATGCGCTTGGTAATTTTGGTGGCGTTGGTGTATCGCCGGACAGTGGTGAGGAAATCGTCAATATCCATGCGCTTGCCCTCAGATTGTTTTAGTTCCAGACGCAGCGTCTTGATCCGTTTGCCGTTTTCGCCCTGCTCCTGCTCATACCGGTTTGCCATTTTGGCAAACCGGGCATCGTCGATTTTACCGGCAACATTGTCCTCGTAGAGCCGTTCAAAGAGCATATCTAGTTCCTTATCACGGGACATCAGCCCGTCCAGCTCCCGCTGTTTCCGCACCCGGGCATTTTCCGCCGCCTTGGCGGAGCGGTCTATGATGGCCTTGATAAAGGCATCCTCGTACTCGCTGGCAAAGGCGGCCAGGCGGTTCACCTCATACAGCACCACCCGCTCCAGAAAATCCAGTCGGATGTAGTGGGTTGCCGAGCATTTCCTCATGTCGCCAGACAGTGGCATCCGAGCAAAAATGCGCCGCTAACTCCACATGATGTAACTCCCAACACAACCCGCGAGGTCTGGTGGCAGTGCGAACGCGGCCATGAATAGAAACGAAAAATCGGCTATGAAATTAAAAATAATGGGCGTCCTTACTACAATGGTTGGTATGTTACGAAAGAGACAGCTTTGGCCAGTACACGTCCTGATCTTGCTGCAGAGTGGCACCCGAACAAAAACCTGCCCCTTTCGGCCCACGATTTGACGCTGAGAAGTAAGCAAAAAGTTTGGTGGAAGTGTCAAAAAGGTCATGAATGGCAGATGGATATCCGTACCCGTGTAAGCGGAATAGGGAATTGCCCGTACTGTATGGGAAAACGGGTTTGTGAAGAAAATGCGCTGTCCACTTTGAGTCCGCACATTGCGAAACAATGGCATCCTGAAAAAATGGGACGCTTACGCCTGATCGTGTGACCAACCATTCCAGTAAAAAGGCTTGGTGGTGCTGTGAAAAAGGGCACGAGTGGTCGGCTGTGATTCGTTCAAGAACAATTCAGGGTACTGGCTGCCCGATGTGTGCAGGCAAAGTGGCCACACCTCATTATAATCTTGCCACAGAATTCCCCGCTATTGCAGAGGAATGGGATTTTCGCCAAAACAAATGTACTCCTGAGGAATTTAGACCTTATTCCAATAAGAGAGTATGGTGGAGGTGCAGAAGATGTGGCGATGAGTGGCAGGCCAGGACT
>DXDO01000054.1 GCA_019115425.1 Candidatus Agathobaculum merdigallinarum
GTCCGCAATGTCGATCATCAAAGCGGCTTCCGTCTTGCCCGGGATGACGCGGATCTTTTCCCCCAGAGAAGCTTTCAGCGCATCCTTCTGTGCGTCAGACAACATTTTTGATGTGGAAACTGCAATATATGGCATAATCTGCACCTCATTCCTTATTTTTTTCATTATAACATTCCCTGCTTTCCAGCACAAGCCATAGAATTTATAAACGCTTTGTTAATTTTGCTCAAAAACCCTGCACATTCACAGGTCTTTGTGGTATGATATTAGCAGTAAAAAATTGCCCGCTGAACGGAGGTGTGTTTATGAATATCAAGTGTACACAAAATATTTATAAAAGCGCCAACGGTGTGTCCCATGTCACCTACTATATTATGGTGCCTGAGGGCGTGGAAGCACATGGTATTGTCCAGCTTTCCCATGGCATGTGCGAATACTTTACCCGTTATACCACGTTCGCCAAATACCTGTGCGGCCTTGGCTTTATCGTGTGCGGCAACGATCACATCGGCCACGGCGCATCGGTTTCCCGCACTGCCGATCTGGGCTTTTTCGCCAAGCGTGATGGATGGAAATATTTGGTCGATGACGTTAAGCAGCTGACCGATCTGATGCAGCGCCGCTATCCTGACCTGCCTTACTTTCTGCTTGGCCACTCGATGGGTTCGCTGGTTGCGCGGCTGTATCTGACCGATTACGGAGAGAAGCTGTCGGGTTGCATCCTGATCGGTACAGTCGGCCCAAATCCCGGCGCGATCAGCGCCGCGCATCTGGCAGATTCGGTCGCCCGCACCCGCGGCGTTACCTATCGGAGCGGTTTTTTATCCGATATTGCCTTTAAGGGCTACAACCGCAAAATCAAAAACCCCCACACCGTGTTTGACTGGCTCAGCAGGGATGAAAGCGTGGTTTCTCTCTACCAGTCGGATGAAAAGTGCAATTTTATTTTCACAGCTGCCGGCTTCCGCGACCTGTTTATGCTGATCGCAAAGGCAAATGCGGCACATACCTTCCGACATACGCCGCGCGATCTGCCGCTGCTGTTTCTCGCCGGCGACAAGGACCCTGTCGGGAAATACGGCGAGGGTATTCGCCGCGTCGTCCACCTGTACCGCGGCGCGGGAGTGAAAAATATCGAAGTCATCTTTTATAAAGACGCACGGCACGAGGTACTCAATGAGCTTGGCCGGCTGGACGCCTTCGGGGACATTTCCCGCTGGCTGGAAGCCCAGCTTGCCGCGCGGGTCGAAGCCGGTCAGCAGGCCGCAACCTGATTCCCTGACGCCGAAAAAAACGGGCTGTAAAGCCCGTTTGAGGCTGTCGAAAAACATAGTTTTTCGAACAGCCTCTCGATCGGAACCACGCTTCCGATCGAAAGTTCCGCTGGCTGCGCGCGCCTTTCAGGCAGCCCGTAGGCCACTAACCTTATTTGCCGCTTGGCGGCATTTTAATGAGTACACTTGCCAGCGGTTTGTATAGCCCGTAGGCCTCTATCCCTATTCCGCCGCTATGCGGCGGTTCAATGAGAGCAAACCGAGATACATGCTCCCGGTTTTTATGGAAATTGCGGCTCACCGCAATTTCCTATTTGATGCGCGACACGCATTTTAACGCCGCACAGCGGCGGAATGCGGTATCGCGGGCTACGGCCTGCGGCGCGAAGGACTTTTTCGACATGCTGAAACGGGCTTTACAGCCCGTTTTTTATTTACAGCAGCCGAAGGCCCTTTTCCCGTGCGATTTCCAGCAGCGCTTCCACTACGCCGCCGCCGATGGCGCGCGCTTTGTCGGACACCGTGTCGCAGTATGCCGCCTGCTCAGGGCGCGGGTCGATATCCGCAATTTTCAGTCCCTTTTTCACAGGGTAGCCCGCGCGGATCAGTCCGCGCAGCACACCGTCGATCGTGGCATACACCGACGCATCACCCACCCGCGCGATGAGCTGACCTTTTCGCACCAACGCGCCGATGTCCAAAAGCTGTCCTGTCTCAGCTGTCACAAACGCCATCGCGCCGCTGGCCGGCGCGTGGATGACCCGCTCGTCCGCATAGCCCGCAATCACGCCTGGCACACCGGTATCCGGAGCCGCCGCCCCCTGCCGGATGATGCGCCCAAGATGATGCCCGCGCATGGTCTCCACCACCGCATCCACGTCCTGTCCGGCGGTAAAGCCCGGTCCCAAGCCGATCGTGATGGGCGCCATGCCGCAATGCGTTCCCAGATTGCGCTTGGCAAGAATCGCATCCACCACTGCGGCAGGGTGCAGCTTTGTAGCACACGCTGCATGCTCATCCACCAGCAGTGGAACCTCTCCCGCCTGTGCGGTCGCTTCCGCCTGTTCCGCGCACTCGATGCGGCGGCAGGTCACGCCTTCGACCTGCGCCGTCCCCTGCCAGACCGCTTCGCACAGCGCCGCCCTGCGGCGTATGGCGGAAGGGTTGGCGGACTCGGTTGCTATCACCTTGAAGCCGCAGCGATGCAGCCGTACGATCACACCCGTGGCAAGATCTCCCGCGCCGCGCACCAGCACCCAAGGCAGCCTGTTCTCCTGTTCCAATGCATATTCTCCTTTGTTTGGGGCATGTTTGAAAAAGACGGCCATCTTTCTGGCCAGTCCCCTTAGTCCAGAATTTCCGCGAAATACTCCTGCGCCAGCCGTTCGAGCATCTCATGCGCCTCGGTGTCAAACGCGCGATAGCGGCAAAGCAGTTCACGGCCCTTTTCGGTCAACGCCGCCCCGCCGCCGCCCGCGCCGCCGATGCGGCGCTCAAGCAGAGGAAAGCCGAGCTGTTCCTCACAGTCATGTATCACGCTCCACGCCTTATTGTAGCTCATTTGCATGTGCGCCGCGCTGCGCCGCAGCGAGCCGAGCTTGTCCACACCCTCCAGAAGCTGCGCAATGCCCGGCCCGAATAATTTGCCCTCTTTCACAAGGCGCAGGCTCGCTCGCACACGGATTTTCTCCGCCACCGGCTCCCCCTCCTTCTCTGATCATCTGGCATGATTATATCATCCTATTGCGCGGAACGCAACGCGCAAGCCCCTGATGCCGCCCCAGCTCCGTGACCTTCGTTCATTATTTATAAATATAACGAAAATTTTCATAAAATTGATATACTTTCTTCAGGGCGCAACCTTCTTGCTGAAATATGTTTCGATATGCTATAATAATTCCACAGCAGACTGCCCCGCCTTTACAAGTCGGCGCGGCAGTTTATCTTGATAACTGGAGGCTTTTCCATGAAACTGATGCGCACGCAGGACGCAGTCGGGCAGGTGCTCTGCCACGATATCACCCAGATCATCCCCGGCGTCACCAAGGACGCGGTATTTCGCAAAGGGCATGTCATCCGCAAGGAGGATGTCCCCGTCCTGCTCAGCGTGGGCAAGGCGCATGTCTATATCTGGGAGAACAACGAAAACATGCTGCATGAGAACGACGCAGCGGATATCCTGCGCGGTCTCTGCCAGAGCGCGCATATGCACGCCTCCGCCCCCAAGGAAGGGAAAATTGAGCTGACCGCCGAAACCGACGGTCTGCTGCTGGTCGATGTGGAACGCCTGCGCGCGGTCAATGCGTCGGGCGAAATGATGATCGCCACGCGCGCATCCGGCTTTCCGGTCAGGGCGGGTGACAAGCTGTGCGGTATGCGCGTCATCCCGCTTGTTATTGAAAAAGAGAAAATGGAACGCGCGCAGCAGGCGGCTGGGCCTGAGCCGCTGCTGCGGCTTGTTCCATTCCGGCCGCGTCCGTTCGGCGTGGTCACAACGGGAAGTGAGGTCGCGGGCGGTCTGATCGAAGATGCGTTCACCCCCGTGCTGGTGAAAAAAATGGCTGAATACGGCTGTGAAATGGTGTCCCATGCGGTCTGCGGCGACGATCCCCAAGAAATCACTGCCGCCATCCGCAGGATGGCCGCGGAGGGCGCGGAGCTGATTTTATGCACCGGCGGCATGAGCGTGGACCCTGATGACCGCACTCCGCTCGCCATTCGCAACACAGGCGCCGAGATCATCAGCTACGGCGCGCCCGTTCTGCCGGGCGCAATGTTCCTCCTGGCCTATCTGCCGGACGGACGACCGATCTGCGGCCTGCCTGGCTGCGTCATGTACGCAAAGCGCACGATTTTTGACCTTGTCCTGCCGCGCTTGCTGGCGGACGTACCCGTCACAAAGGATTTTCTCGCCGGACTGGGACACGGCGGACTTTGCCTGCGCTGTCCGGAATGCCATTTCCCAAACTGCGGCTTCGGCAAGGGTGTATAAAAGGAGATTTTCTGATGGAGATTACCCATATCGACGCAAACGGCGCCGCCGCCCGCATCCCGCCGTACCGCTGGCTGCATCTGACCCAAAGCGTGGCCGCGCCTTCTCTGCCGGAAGAAGGACGCACCAAGGCTGTGCGCGAGGAACGCCATGCGTGACGCGCTCGGTCGGGAAATCAATTATATGAGGCTGTCCATCACCGACCGCTGCAACCTGCGCTGCTGCTACTGCATGCCCACGGAAGGCGTGACGCCGATCGTGCACGACGATATCCTGCGGTATGAGGAACTGTTGCGCATCGCGCAGGCAGCGGCTGCGCTCGGCATCGATCGGTTCAAGGTCACGGGCGGTGAGCCGCTCGTGCGGCGGGGCGTGGCGGACTTTATCCGCGCATTGAAAGCGCTCCACGGCGTGCGGCAGGTGACGCTGACGACCAACGGCCTGCTGCTTCCGTCCATGCTGGACGCACTGCTCGCCGCGGGGATGGACGCGGTCAACATCAGTTTGGACACGCTGGACAACGCCCAGTATCAGGCCGTCACCCGCAGCGCACACACAGCGGACGAGGTGCTGCACGCCGTCCGGCTGTGCGCTGGGCGGTTGCCGACCAAGATCAATGCGGTTCTGCTGCCCGAAACGGCATCGCAGCTGATTCCGCTTTCGCATCTGGCGCAGGAATTGCCGGTGGACGTGCGATTTATCGAGCAGATGCCGATCGGCACAGGCAAAACAGCTTCTGCGGAAGCCGCAACATCCGTACTCGGCCGCCTGCGCGCAGTCTGGCCGGATCTTGCGCCCGTCGAAGAACGGCGCGGCAACGGCCCCGCGCGGTATTTTGCCGCAGGACAGCTCAAGGGACGTATCGGACTGATCCAGGCGGTCAGCCATGCCTTCTGCACGGACTGCAACCGCGTGCGCTTGACCAGCACGGGATTTCTCAAACCATGCCTGTGCTATGACGAAGGCACGGATCTCAAACCGCTGCTGCGCGGCGGCGCAGATGATGCGGCGCTTGCCGCCGCCATGAAACAGGCGATATCTCAAAAACCCGCCGCTCACTGTTTTGCACAGCGGCAGAACATCACGGAACACAAGAGCATGAACCAAATTGGAGGATAAAACCATGGGGAAGGTTGTCGCCATCTGCACCAGCGCGGTGCGCGGCGTGCAAAAGGAGAGCTGTAAACAGGCCCAGTTTGATAAAGACTGGGGCATCCGCGGGGACGCGCACGCCGGCCGCTGGCACCGGCAGGTCAGCCTGCTGCCCGCAGAGGAAGTCGCGGCATTCAATGAAAAAGGTGCGGGCGTACAGCCCGGCGCGTTCGGGGAGAATCTCGTGGTCGAGGGCATCGACCTGCGCCGCCTGCCGGTCGGCACACTGCTCCGCTGCGGCGATGTCCTGCTTGAGCTGACCCAGATCGGCAAGGAGTGCCACAGCCACTGCGCAATCTATCACAAGATGGGCGACTGTATCATGCCGCGCGAAGGCGTGTTCGCCCGCGTGCTGGAGGGCGGCCAGATCGCCGTGGGCGATGAAATGGTCGTCCAGCCGCGCACCGCGCCCCTTCCCTTTCAGGCAGCGGTCATCACTCTTTCCGACCGGTGCGCCGCAGGCGAGCGCGAGGACAAAAGCGGCCCCACGGTTGCGGAGCGGCTGGCGGCGGCAGGATATACCGTGGTTGAACAATTGTTTCTGCCGGATGAGCGCGCGCCGCTCGAGCGCAGCCTCATCCGCCTGTGCGACCAGCGCCAGCTCGACCTGATTTTGACCACGGGCGGCACAGGCTTCGCTGCGCGCGATATCACGCCCGAAGCCACGCGCGCAGTCGCGGAGCGGGATGTCCCCGGCATCGCGGAAGCGATCCGTGCCGCGAGCCTGCGCATCACCCCGCGCGCCATGCTCAGCCGCGCGGTCTCGGTCATTCGCGGCAAGACGCTCATCATCAACCTTCCCGGCAGCCCGAAGGCCTGCATGGAGAGCATGGATGTATTCCTTGACCAGCTCCCCCACGCGCTTGAACTGCTACGCGGCATCCCGCAGGACTGCGGGCGGTGAACGCGACCATTCGTAAACAAGGCGCTCGCTGGCACGCTACTGCTTCAATCTCGCCGTAAAACCGGCGGGTTGAAAATACATCCCCTGAAAGACGGGGCAAAGGAGCAAAACCACATGAAAAAAACACTTGCATGGCTGCTGGCAGCGGCGATGGCGCTCAGTCTTGCCGCATGCAGCAGCGCGGACACACCCGAGACCACGCAGGACGGCGGCGAAACCACCGAGCCGGTCGAGCTGACCGTGTTCGCGGCGGCAAGCCTGACCGAAACCCTGAACCAGATCGCCGAGGACTACAAAACCGTCGCGCCGGATGTGACGCTGACCTTCAACTTCGACTCCTCCGGCACGCTCAAAACCCAGATCCAGGAGGGCGCGGTGTGCGACCTGTTCCTCTCCGCGGGCCAGAAGCAGATGGATCAGCTGGACGCTTCGGCGGACACATCCGTCAACACCGAGGGTCTGGATTTCGTGCTTGCAGGCAGCCGCGTCAATCTGCTGGAAAACAAGGTGATGCTCGCCGTGCCCGAGGGCAATCCCAAGGGGATCGACAGCTTGGACTCGCTTGCGGAGCACCTTGGGGCGGGCGATATCCTGCTCGCCATGGGCAACAGCGACGTGCCGGTCGGCCAGTACACCCAGAAGATCCTGACCTATTACGGATTGGACGAAGCTGCGCTTGCAAATGCAGGCTGCATCACCTACGGCACCAACGTCAAGGAGGTCACCACGCAGGTCAGCGAGGGCAGCGTGGATGCGGGCATTATTTACGGTACGGACGCATTCAGCGCGGGCCTGACTGTCGTGGATGAGGCCACGCCCGAGATGTGCGGACAGGTCATCTATCCTGCGGCGGTGCTGAACACTTCCAAGCACCAGACCGAGGCACAGGCGTTCCTGGACTACCTGTCTACTGATGATGCGATGACCATATTCGAATCCGTAGGCTTTTCCAAAGTCGCGTAACACGCATATTTGATGGTTTGCACAGGCAGGGCATTCGTCCTGCCTGTGCTAAAAGGAGGTCAAGCAGTGGACTGGTTCCCGCTCTGGAACTCGCTGCGCATCGCAGCAATCAGCAGCGTACTGGTGTTTTTCACCGGCATCGCCGCAGCGTACTATGCTGCGCGGCTGCCGCGTATGATAAAAGGGGTACTCGATGTGGCGCTTACCCTGCCGCTCGTACTGCCGCCCACGGTGGTGGGATACTTTCTGCTGCTGCTGTTCGGCAGCAAGCGGCCGCTCGGCATGGCGCTCGAAAGCATCGGCGTGAAATTCGTGATGACCTGGTACGGCGGCATTGTGGCGGCGGCGGTCGTGTCTTTCCCCTTGCTGTACCGCACCGCGCGCGGCGCATTCGAAGCGTTTGACGAAACGCTTGCGCAGGCTGGGCAGACGCTCGGCCTGTCGAATACCTACATCTTCTGGCATATCCGCATGCCTGCCTGCCAGCAGGGTATTTTTGCGGGCGTTGTGCTTGCGTTCGCCCGCGCGCTGGGCGAATACGGCGCAACCAGCATGCTGATCGGCTACACGCCCGGCCGCACGGCGACCATCTCGACCACGGTATACCAGCTCTGGCGCACGGGCGACGATCTGCACGCTTTCTACTGGGTGCTGGTCAACCTCGCGATCTCAGCGACGGTGCTGCTCGCCGTCAACCTGCTCGAGCGGAAACAGCGCAGAGGGGGACGCCGCTTATGAGCCTGACTGTCGCAATCCGCAAACGGCTGGGACACTTTTTGCTCGACGTTGCGTTTGATACTGCGGAGCCGGTAACAGGTTTGCTCGGTGCGTCCGGCTGCGGCAAGAGCATGACGCTCAAATGCATCGCAGGCGTGGAAACGCCGGACGAGGGCCGCATCGTACTGGACGGCGAAGTGCTGTTCGATTCTGCGCGTGGCATCAACCTGCCGCCGCAAAAGCGGCGTGTAGGCTATCTGTTCCAGCATTACGCGCTGTTCCCGCATATGACGGTGGAGAAAAACATCCTGTGCGGCCTGTATGGGGAAAAGGACAAGGCGGTCAAGCAGCGCCGCCTGCGCGAGATTCTCGAAATGATGCAGCTCGAGGGGCTGGAAAAGCACCGTCCCGCCGAGCTTTCGGGCGGGCAAGCGCAGCGCGTGGCGCTCGCGCGCATGCTGGTCAGCCGTCCGCGTCTGCTGCTGCTGGACGAGCCGTTTTCCGCGCTGGACAGCCATCTGCGCGACCAGCTCCAGCCGCCGTTTTCGTCCCTGATTCGCTCGTATGGGCGGCAGGCTGTCATGGTTACGCACAGCCGCGACGAAGCCTATCATCTGTGCAGCCGCCTGTGCGTCATGGATGAGGGACGTGTGCTGCGCTCCGGCGGCACGAAAGAAGTTTTTGCCGATCCGGGCAGCGAGCCTGCGGCGCGGCTGACCGGCTGTAAAAACATTGCCCGCGCGGTCAAGTCCGGCGCATATGAGGTAGACGTGCCCGCATGGGGCGTGCGCCTGACCGCCGCAAAACCGGTGCCGGACGACATCCGCGCAGTCGGCCTGCGCGCCCACTATTTCCATCCCCGCGCGGCATCCAACCGTTTTGCCGTGCAGCTTGTCGGTGAACTGGAGGAGCCGTTCGAGTGGATCATTCTGTTCCGATACGCTGGACAGGACCCCGCCTCTCCCCCGCTCTGGTGGCGGCTGCCCAAGGACAAAAAAACGGCTGCGCCGCCCGATACACTAGGCATCGCGCCGGAAAACATCTTACTACTTACATGAAATGGGGAAACTCCATGATAGAAAAACTGCTGCAAACCGCGCTGAATGAAATTCAGGCAGGCCATCATGTGATGCTGGTCGCTGTCGTGCGTTCCACCGGCTCGACTCCGCGTGCGGCGGGCGCGCTCATGCTTGCCGGAGAAAACGGCCTGCTGGGCGGCACGGTCGGCGGCGGCCTGCTCGAGCACCGCTGTCTGGAAATTGCCGCTGCGCAGCCTGCCGTCCCGCATCGAGAGACCTTTGTGCTGGACAACCGGCAGGCAGGCAGCCTGGGCATGGTATGCGGCGGAACATCTGAGATCCTGTTCACCCCGCTGACCGGAGCCGCACCGCTCGAAGCTGCGCTGGACGCACTGCGCAGCCGCGTGGCTGCATGGCTGTGTCTGCCGCTCGACGGGGCCGCACCTCTCGTTTCTCAGGCCCCCGGCCTGCCCAAACAGCCTGCTGTGACCGAACTGCTGGGGCAGGCGGTGCTGGCAGTCCCGCTGACGAAGGCAGAGCGGGTTTTCCTGATCGGCGGCGGGCATGTTTCGCTCGAACTTGCGGCGCTGCTGCATCAGCTCAACTTCCGCTATCTCGTGATCGATGACCGCCCTGCCTTCTGTTCGCCCGAACGCTTTCCCCATGCGGAGCGCACGCTTGTCGCCCCTCTTTCTGCACTCGGAAAGACGCTGACGGGTGAACTGACCCCTGCCGCAGCGGACGCATTCTGCATCATGACCCGCGGCCATGCGGGAGATGCAGACGCGACCCGTTTTGCGCTCCAGACCCCCGCGTCCTATATCGGCGTGATGGGCAGCCGCCGTAAGCGCGAGACCATGTTCGCCCAACTTACGGCGGAGGGGTTTTCCGATGCGCGCCGCAGGGTCGTCACCCCTATTGGGCTGCATATCGACGCGCAGACCCCCGCAGAGATTGCGGTATCCGTTGCTGCACAACTGATTTCCTGGCGCGCGGCGCGGTAATACGGACTTTTTGGGGTCTTATAAATTTTTTAGAAATTTGTAAAAAAAATGTTGACAATCCTCCCCTCATTCGATATAATACATATTGTCGCTGACAGTGAGGCGACTCGATACGAGAGCGAATGCGAGTGTGCTGGAACTGGTAGACAGGCACGTTTGAGGGGCGTGTGTCAATCGACGTACGGGTTCAAGTCCCGTCACTCGCACCACCTTCTCACGATATAAAACAATAAAATATGCGGATGTGGCGGAATGGCAGACGCGCTAGCTTCAGGTGCTAGTGTTCGCAAGGACGTGGGGGTTCAAGTCCCCCCATCCGCACCAAGAAAAAGTACTGGTTTCGAAAGAATTCAGTACTTTTTCTTTTTCTAAAACCAAGAGTGTGTCTTGTTGACGACAAATGAAAATGTACAAAGCTATCGATCTACCTTATGATGATATTGAACGTTTTTCTCTAAGAGAAATGGTTCGAATAATTTTTAAGCGCAATAATTTTTAAGTT
>DXDO01000055.1 GCA_019115425.1 Candidatus Agathobaculum merdigallinarum
GCAGCTATGATCGATCTGAGCAGGGTTGAAAAATACTATGTAGCCTGTGGATATACGGACCTGCGCCGAGGGATAGATGGACTGGCTGCTATCGTGTCCCAGCAATATGGCAGGGATCTCAGCGAGGACAGCCTGTTCCTGTTTTGTGGCCGGCGTACAGGCCGCATCAAAGCGCTGTACTATTCCGGGGATGGGTATATACTGCTGTATAAGCGGCTCAACAACGGTGCGTTTCAGTGGCCGAGGACAGAACAGGAACTCCGGCTGTTGGATGTCTGCTTCAAGTACTGACGGAATTGCCATACCTCGGAAAAAGTCCAAGCCAGGAAGATCTGAATGCTTTTTGCCATGGAGTGCAAAGCTGCAGGCTGCCTGTGCTGCGAGAAATACGCCAACCGCTGGGGACCTCTGTTGAGGCCCCCTGTTTTTTGGGGTTGGGGGGATTATTAAGCGCTTACAAAAGTTCCGCCGGAGGCGAAACTTTTTTCGTACGGGTATAAAAAACGCAGGCACATGTCCTGCGTTTTTATGGCCACACCCGCCGGTCGGCAGGTGTGGCCTGTTTGATGCCGCGCAGGGCGCGGTTTTTCTTGCGTAGAGACCTATCCGGTAATAAGACAAAACCCCGCCCTCCGGACGGAGAGCGGAGAATCTGTGCGTTTATTCGTCCTGCAGGTCGTTGGACCAGCGGAGTTTGTCGAATGCGAAGAACAGCAGGCTCATCAGCATGGCGACAATCGCGGCAAGCGTCATGCCGGACAAGGCGACGTTGCCGAGCGACAGGGTCACGCCGGACAGGCCGACGACGAAGATGACCGAGGTCAGCACCATGTTGCGGTTTTTGCTGTAATCGACCTTGTTATCCACCAGAATACGCAGGCCCGAGGTGCCGATCATGCCGTACAGCAGGAACGAGATGCCGCCGATGACCGGGCCGGGGATGGTCTGGATGAGTGCCGCGAGCGGGCCGACGAACGAGCAGATGATCGAGAGTACGGCTGCGCCGCCGATCACACGCACCGAGTACACACCGGTGATCGCCATAACACCGATGTTTTCGCCGTAGGTCGTAGTCGGCACAGAGCCGATGAAGCCGGACAGCATGGTCGAGAAGTTGTCCGCGAACAGCGAGCGGTGCAGACCGGGGTCTTTCAGCAGATCACGGCCGACGACCTTGCTTGTAACCAGCTGGTGACCGATGTGCTCGTTTGCGATAACCAGAATGACCGGCAGAATGATCAGGATAGCCTCCAGATCAAACTTAGGCGTCTGAAAATTCGGAAGCTGGAACAGCGGCTTCTGGAGCGCGGCGGCAATGCCGTCCCTGATCACATGCTCCCCAGTGGCGGCTTCGGTAATCAGTCCGGCGGCATAGCCGCAGAGAATCGCGATCAGGATCGGAATAACGGACAGGAACTTGCGGAACAGCACGCTGCCCAGCACCGCTACGCCGAGCGTCACGCAGAACGTGATAACCGAGGAGGTGGTCACGCTGTCGCCCACAATCTGGCCGGTGGAGGCAGCGGAGCCTGCCAGTTCCAGACCGATCAACGCGACAACCGGCCCCATGGCCGCGGGCGGGAGAACGACGTCGATCCATTTGGTGCCGCATTTGTAGATGATTGCAGCAAGCACGCAGCCGAGCGCGCCGACCACCACGAAGCCGCCGAGCGCGTATTCATATCCCCACTGCTCGATGACCATGCTTGCGGGCGCGATGAACGCAAAAGACGAGCCTAAGTACGCCGGCGCCTTGCCCTTTGTGATCAGGATGAACAACAGCGTGCCGATACCGTTCATGAACAGCACGATCGCCGGACTGATGCCCAGCATGAACGGCACAAGTACGGACGCGCCGAACATCGCAAACATATGCTGGATGGACAGCGGCACCAGCAGTTTGGGAGGCACCTTGTCCTCTACTTGAATGATTCTTTTTTTCTGCATTGTTTCTTTTATTCCCCTCTCATTTTTGTCCTCGATGAAAACCTGGGTTTCAATCGAAAGGCATTGCCGCGTCATATATGGACAAAGCGCAGACGCGATATTTGCGCGCCGCAGACGGCACACGAAATCGCTTTTTTATCAAAACCGTGATGCTGGCTTCCGGTTTTTATGAAACCGGCCGCAGCCGCGGCCAGTTGATATTGAATATGCGCTGCAGCGTATAACGCTGCGGCAAATATTCTTTACTCAAACAGCCGCTTGATGTCGTCCATGCGCGCGCAGGCCATATTATATCCCATTTCATAGCCCCATTCAAGCTTTTTGATATCTTTTTCAAAGCTCTCCAGATGTTCGCTGGGCTGGAGCAGCACGGTGTTTGACGGCTGCTTTTTTTCGAGCTGGTGTCAGAAGCACACGGTGTCGTTATACCGCTTGGGGCGGCTGAGCATGGTCTTTGTCAGCTCTGGATATTTGCGGCGCAGAGCCCGCGCCGCCAGCAGTGTGCCGCGCTGCATCTCCTTACGATAGGCGGGCGGCTGGGTCAGCACGATCAGGTTTTTCCGGTTGCCGTCGTGCAGACTTTTGACGATCGGAATCGGGTCGGCCAGTCCGCCGTCGTAATAGGTTTCGCCGCCGATGTCCACCGGCGGGAAATAGATCGGGATGGCGCAGGTAGCGCGCAGCATGGTACTGGATCGGTCGAGCTGACTGCCGTCCAGATATTCCGCCTGACCGGTGCGGGCGTTGGTCACACCGACCAGCACGCGGCCGCTGTATTGGGCGTAGGCGTTCCAGTCGAATGGGATCAGCTCGTTCGGAATGGTGGAAAATACAAATTCCACCCCGAAGATCGAATGGTCGCGCGGCAGGTTGCGCGCGCCGAGATAGCGCTTGTCGCGCCGGTATTGGCGCAGTACCTCAAGATTGCGCCCGCGCTGGCGGGACAAATACGATACCGCGTAGGTGATGCCGGCGGAAACGCCGATCACATAGTCAAACATCACATCGTTATCCAGCAGCGCGTCCATCACGCCGCAGGAGAAAACCGGACGGAACGTGCCGCCCTCCAGAACAAGTCCGGGCATAGTTTCAAAACCTTTCTTTCTCTGTGTAGAATATCCCGTGGCGCGGTTTTCCGTAGGGGCGCGCATTGCGCGCCCGAGGGATAGCAGCGCTGACGCGAATTGACCATACGCATACGCATATTGCTTATCTGCATATTCGCGGCCTGCGCGGCCGCCTCGCGGGCAAGAGGGGGTCTTACCCCCTCTTGTCAATCACCCCCGCCGGGGGATGTCCGCGGCTGCCCGCGACCGCAAACAAATTTGCCCACATACTGTGGAAAAATTTGATTTGCGATAACGTCGCGGCGGTTCGGTTTCGCGCCTGACCCCGGGGGCGGGAGTGCTGGCGATGTGAGGCTTATACTTACCGTTTCCGTGAAGGCGACGCTCCGGCCGGGTGCCCAGTTTGGCGCGCCGAGGTCGTCGCGCCCTACGGGGTGGAATCCGTTTTGCTTACCCTGATACGGTAAATGGGCGGCAACCGGAAGACATTACTTACTCTTGCGCGCGCAGCGCGCCCTGAAGGGAAAGGGGTTGATTCGCAAGAAGGGGAAAACCGCCAGGTTGTCCCCTTCTTGTGCGCAGTGTGGCCGCGCAGGCCACATTCCCGCCCGTGAAGTACGAGCACACCTTCGCCCTGTCAGGCGAACACCCCCACGGGCGCGCATTGCGCGCCCCTGCAAAGACAGGTTGTCCCTACCGCCGCTTGCGCGTGGGCGGCTTCTTGCCCTTGCGGGAACCGCCGCGCCCCTTACCCTGACGGCGGCGCTGGGCACGGTTGCCGCGCAGTTCGGACAGGCCGGCACCATCCTCCGGAGCCGTGGCGGGCACCTCTGCCACAGGCAGCGCGCCTTCGGCGGGCGCGAAGTCGATCTGGCCGGTGACCTCGCTCGCGGCGATCAGCTTTACCCGGATGGGCGTGCCGATGGTGAACCGTTTGCCGGTGTGGCGGCCGGTGAGCGACATATGCTGCTCATCGTACTGGTAGTAGTCGCCCGCAAGCAGCTCGATGCGGATCAGCCCTTCGCAGCCGTTTTCGAGCGCGACGAATACGCCGAACGCCTGCACGCCCGACAACTCGGCGTCAAACTCCTCACCGATGAACTGCTTCATATACGCCGCGATATACAGCTTGTCAATGTCGCGCTCACAGTTATCCGCCGCCTGCTCGCGCGTGGTGGACTGCGCCGCCGCATCCTCGCACAGGGTTTCGTCGGCTGCGGTGAACGCTTCGCCGGAGAGCGCCTTTTGCAGCATCCGGTGCGCGATCAGGTCAGGATAGCGGCGGATGGGCGAGGTAAAGTGCAGATAGAATTTCGCTTTCAGGCCGTAGTGCCCGATGCACTCGTCCGCATAGCGCGCGCGGGCAAGGCTGCGCAGCAGCAGCGTGGGCAGGATGCGCTGTTTGGGATCGTTTTTCGCCCCGCGCAGCACGGTCTGGAACTGGAACGTGTCCTCGGGTTTGGACGGGTCAATGCGGTAGCCGAACGGCCGCGCGAACTGCGCGAACACCCGCAGCTTTTCCGTGTCCGGATTTTCATGCACGCGGTAGACGGTCGGCAAGCCGCGCTTGCACATATACTCCGCGACCGCTTCGTTTGCCTGCAGCATGAATTCCTCAATGAGTTTTTCGCTCTCGCCGCGCTCACGGTACCGGATCTCCACCGGCCGGCCGGTCTCGTCCACCGTGATCTGCGCCTCAGGAATGTCGAGTTCCAAAGCGCCGCGCTCGATGCGCCGCTTGTACAGCGCGTGCGCAAGATCGTTCATCTTTTCCGCAGTTGCGACAAGGAAGGCATATTCTTCCCGCAGCCCCTTGTCGCCCGCGAGGATCTTGTTGACCTTGTTGTAGGTCATGCGCGCCCCCGAGCGGATGACGGACTTGGCAAATTTCGCGCCGTAGCGCCGCCCGTCCTTGTCTATCTCCATCAGGGCGGAAAAGGTCAGCCGATCAACATCGGGGTTTAACGAGCAGATGCCGTGCGACAGCGCGAACGGCAGCATGGGCACCACATGCCCGGGGTAATAGACCGACGTGCCGCGGCGGTAGGCTTCCTGGTCGAGCGGGCTGCCGGGGGTGACGTAGTGCGATACATCCGCGATGTGCACGCCGAGCAGATAATGCCCGTTTTCGAGCGGCTCGAGCGAGACCGCGTCGTCAAAGTCCTTGGCGTCGTCGCCGTCAATGGTAAAGATCAGCTTGTCCCGCAGGTCGAGACGGCCGCGTATCGCGGCGGGTTCGACCTCCTGCGGCACGGCGTCTGCCTGCCGCAGCACCTCGTCAGGGAAAAAGTCAAACACCGCGTTTTCGTGCAGGATGGACGCAATGGAGGCCTCCATCGTGCCGTCCTCGCCCAGATCAGCCTGGATCACGCCCTGCGGCGCGAATTTCTCGTCCCCGTAGTGCGAAATCGACACTGCGACGCGGTCGCCCGCCTGTGCGCCGCCGAGATGGTGGCGGTCGATGGCGATCTCGGGATATTTTTTGGAGGTCGGCTGCACAAAGTACGATTTCCCGCGCTGCACGAGCGCGCCGGTCAGTTCCTTATCGGCGCGGCGCAGCACGCGGATGACCGCCGCTTCGCGCCGTCCGCGGCCGTTTTTGCGCTCGGTCAGCTTGACAAGCACGCGGTCGCCGTGCCATGCGCCGCCCGCCTCGTTCGGCGGAATGAACAGGTCGTCCGGCTTGGGTTCGCCCCCTGCAGCATCGGGTGTGACAAAGCCGAACGCACGCTCGGTGGCAAGGTAGGTGCCCGCCACGCAGCCGTAGTGCGCGGACACGGCAAAGCGGTTCTTTTTGTTCTTCATCACTTTCCCGTCTGCGATCAGGCTATCGAGCGCGTCTTTCAGCTCGTTTTTGCCGGTTTCGGGCAGGGCGCGGCGGATCTCATCGATACGCATAGGCTGGTTAAGCAGCGAAAGCAATTCGTTTTGCAGTGTGTTTTTCTGCATGGAGCGCACCTCCTCTTCTGCTATCCAGTATACCACCTTTTGTGTAGGATTAAAAGGAAAAAAGGCGTAAGGCTGGGTTTGACGTTCCTTTTACGGCATGATACACTAAGAACAGCAACAGATCAATCCGGAAAGGGGAGGAAATAGATGAAAGCACTGATCACCGGCGCGTCCTCGGGGATTGGGCGCGAGATTGCGCGCCTGCTCGCGGCGCGCGGCTATGAGCTGGTGCTCTGCGCCCGACGGGAGGATCGTCTGCGCGCGCTTGCGGCTGAGCTGCCGACCGTGTGCCATGTGATCGCGGTGGATATTGCGGACGAGAAGGAGTGCCGCCTGCTGTATCAGGCGGTGCGCGGGGACGATCTGGAGGTCGTGGTCAACAACGCGGGCTTCGGCCTGTTCGGCGAGTTCACCGCCACCGGCTTGGACGACGAGCTGCGCATGATTGACGTAAATATCCGCGCGGTACACATCCTGACCAAGCTGGCTCTGCAGGATTTTGTGCCGCGCGGGCGCGGGTATATCCTGAACGTCTCGTCCTCGGCGGGCTTTCTGCCCGGGCCGCTCATGGCGACCTACTATGCGACCAAAAACTACGTTCTGCGTTTGACCGAGGCCATCCGCGAGGAGCTGCGCCGCGCGGGCAGTCCGGTCAAAATATGTGCGCTGTGCCCGGGGCCGGTGGATACCGAGTTCAACAAGGTCGCAGGCGTGCGGTTCGCGCTCGGCGGGCTGGACGCACGGCGCGTGGCACGCGAGGCGGTGGACGGTCTGTTCGCAGGCAAGGGGATCGTGGTGCCGGGCGCGGCGATGAAAGCGATGACGCTCGGCCGCCACTTTGCGCCCGACTGCCTACTCGCGCGCATCACCTATCACTTCCAGCACAAAAAGGGCGGCGCATGACCGCGCGTGAGATCCGGCGCACGCTGCAAAGCGAGTTTGTGCGCACGCTCCGCAAGCCGTTTGTAGACGCGATAAAGGAATACGATATGGTGCAGGCAGGGGACAAGATCGCGGTGTGCATCTCAGGCGGCAAGGATTCCATGCTGCTCGCCCTGCTCATGCAGGATTTGCAGCATACGGTGGACTTCGAGCTGGTTTTTCTGGCGATGGACCCGGGCTATGCGCCCGCCGGCCGCGCCCATCTCGAGGAGAACGCCGCGCGGCTCGAACTGCCGCTCGAGATTTTTGAAACCGATGTGCTGCGTGTTGCGGGCAGGCACGCGGCCGCACATCCATGCTTTTTGTGCGCCAAAATGCGGCGCGGCCACCTGTATGCCGAGGCAGGAAAGCGCGGCTGCAACAAGATCGCGCTCGGCCACCACTATGACGACGCGATCGAGACCGTGCTCATGGGCCTGATCTACGGCGGGCAGGTGCAGGCCATGCTGCCGCGCGTCAAGGCGAAAAACTACGCGGGCATGGAGCTCATCCGGCCGCTGTATCTCACAAGGGAGAAAAACGTGCAGGCGTGGGCGGACTTCTGCGGACTCACCTTCCTGCCCTGCGACTGTCCGGCGAAAACGCTCGAAACGGACACCAAGCGCGCCGAGATCAAGGCGCTCATTGCCTCACTCGCCGCGGGCAATCCACAGGTAGAGGCGAATATTTTAAACGCGGTCAAGAATGTGGATACCGCGAAGCTCATCGGCTGGCGGGATGAAAACGGCAAGCACAGCTTTCTTGACCGGCTGTAAAACAGTATGGAAAAGGGAGGAAACCGGTGGTTTCCTCCCTTTGCTTGCCGAAAAAGTCTTTCGCGCCGCAGGCCATAGCCCGCGATACCGCATTCCGCCGCTGTGCGGCGTTAAAATGCGCGTTACACATCAAATAGAATTTTGCGGCTTGCCGCAAAATTCATAAAAAGTCAGGACATGTGCCTGGCTTTTTATGCTTTGAGAGCAAAAAAGTTTCGCGCAGGGGAACTTTTTTGCGTAAATTTCGACCGGAAGCGTGGTTCCGATCGAGAGGCTGTTCGAAAAACTATGTTTTTTGAACAGCCTCAGGGAGGAAAACGTTGGTTTCCTCCCTTTGTATGGTTATTCGGTTTTCATATACAGCATGCGCACCGAGTTGAGCACGCACAGCATGGCGACGCCGGTGTCCGCGAACACTGCCAGCCACATGGACGCGACCCCGAACAGACCGAGCGCCATGACCAGCAGCTTGACCGCGAGCGCGAACACGATGTTCTCCTTGGAGATCAGGTTGGCCTTGCGCGCGATCTTGACCGATGCGGGGATGGAGGACAGGTCGGCGTTCATGAACACCACGTCCGCGGCTTCGATCGCCGCGTCCGCGCCGCTGCCCATTGCCGCGCCCACGTCCGCGCCCGCGAGCACGGGCGCGTCGTTGATGCCGTCGCCCACGAACATGACCGCGCCGCGCTTTTCGCGGATGTCGGCCAGCGCGGACAGCTTATCCTCGGGCAGCAGCCGCGCGCGCACCTCGTCGATGCCGACCGCCTGCGCGACCGCGTCCGCGCTGTCCTGCCCGTCGCCGGTCAGCATGGCGGTGGTCAGGCCCTGCGCCTTGAGGCGGGCAACCGCCTGCTGCGCGTCCGCCTTGACGGTGTCCGCGATGGCGATGTGGCCGATATAGCGGCCGTCTGCCGCGAGCAGCACCTCAGTGCTGCCCAGTGTGCCCTGATAGCCGGACAGGTCGACTCCGTGGCGCGCCATCAGCTTGCGGTTGCCGCAGAGCACGGTTTTGCCGTCCAGCGTGGCCTCCACGCCTTCGCCCGCCTGCTCGCGGATGTTCTCCACCATGCCCTCGACCAGCACGAGGCTGGGCCGGTCGGCCTTGGCCGCGGCCTCCTTGCGCGTCTCATAGGCGGCGAGGATGGATTTCGCGATCGGGTGGGTGGACGCGCCCTCGCACGCGGCCGCGAGCCACAGCAGCTCGTTTTCGTCGATCTCGGCACCGTCCGCAGGGATGATGTCTTGTACGACGAAGTTGCCCTTGGTGATCGTGCCGGTCTTATCCATGACGATGGCCTTGACGTTATTCAGCGCTTCGAGCGAAACGCCGCCCTTGAACAGGATGCCGCGCTTGGAGCCCGCGCCAATGCCCGCGAAGTAGGTCAGCGGCACGCTGAGCACGAGCGCGCACGGGCACGAGATGACGAGGAAGGTGAGCGCGGTGTACACCCACTGGCTCCAGTTGCCGGTGAAAAGGCTGGGCACGATGGCGGTCAGCAGCGCGATGCCCACGACTGCGGGGGTGTAAATGCGGGAAAAACGGGTGATGAAGCGGTCGATCTTGGGCTTGCGCGCGGCGGCGTTCTCCACGCTGTCCAGAATGCGCTGCACCATGCTCTCCGCGAGCACATGGGTGACGCGCAGTTTGATCGCGCCGTCTGTATTGACGCAGCCCGAGATCGCGCGGTCGCCCACAGCGACACGCACCGGCACTGGCTCACCCGTGACCGCCGAGGTATCCAGACGGCTCTCGCCCTCGATGACCTCGCCGTCCAGCGGTACGCGGTCGCCCGGGCGGACGAGCACGATATCGCCCGCCGCCGCGTCCTCCGCAGGGAGGGGGCGGACCATGCCGTCCGCCTCGACCAGATTCACTGTTTCAGGCCGCAGATCGACCGCGGACATGATCTGTTTGCGCGAGCGTTCGACTGCGCGGTCCTCAAAGTATTCGCCCACGCGGTAGAACAGCATAACGCCGACCGCTTCGTCGAACGAGCCGATCGCCCACGCGCCGACCGTGGCGAGCGCCATGAGAAAATTTTCGTCAAACACGCGGCCCCTGCCGATGTTTTTGACCGCAGTCAGCAGCACGCGCCAGCCGAGCAGCAGATAGGCCGCCAGCATGGCGATGATCTTGAGCGCGCCGTCCGGCAGGAACTCGCCCACAACGAACAGGCCCGCGCCGATCAAAAGTTCGGCGAGCGGGTGGCCGCCGGCATGCTCTTCCTCCTCCTCGGGCGCGATGATTCTGGTCTCACTTTCGATGGACTGGCAGATCTCGCGGATCTGGGGGAGCAGGGCGTCCGGGTTTTCGCCGGTCACGCGCAGCTGCTTGGTCTCGTAGACCAGCACGCAGTCATCCACGCCGTCGAGCTGGCTGATCTGGTACTGCATTTCCGCCGCACAGTGCGCGCAGCCGAGGTTCTGGATGGTGTACACGCGTTTCACGCTGTGCGCACCCGCTTTGCGGTGGTGTTCATGCGTCTCGCGATGATGCGCGTGATCGTGGTGGTCATGGCCGCAGCCGCACTCGCCGTGGTGATGGTGCTCATGATGGTCATGGCCGCAGTCGCACGCTTCACCGTCATGATGATGGTGGTCATGGTCGTGCTGGTCATGACCGCAGGCGCATTCACCACTGTGGTGATGGTGATCTTGATTTTCGACGGTTTCATCATGATTGTGGTGAATACGATCTGCTATATCTGGATATTCTGCATCATGGTGGTGATGATGCCCTGAAACCGTTTCGTCTGGCACTCGTACGGCAGTGCGGGTCTGTTCGTCCGCCATAGGCTCGCCTCCTCGTGTAATATATGAACAGTTGCTCATATGTTCATGTATTCATATTAGAACGGGAAGGCGGATTTGTCAATACGGATTACCCCAAAAAGATGCACAAAAGAAAAAGCCGCTAATTAGCGGCTTTTTGCATGGTTTTATCCGGCAGCTGGGCAAGCACGATGGCGGCAAACATGAGCACGCAGCCGAACAGCTCGCGGGCGGACATCGCCTGCCCGAGGAGGAGCCACCCTGCGATGACCGAGATCACGGATTCCATGCTCATAATGAGCGAGGCAACGGTCGGGTTCATGCCCTTCTGGCCGATGATCTGTAAGGTATAGCCCACGCCCGAGGACAGTGCACCCGCATACAGTATGGGCTTCCACGCGGTGAGGATCGCATCCCGGCTGGGCTGTTCGAACAGCAGCATGCCCACGCCTGCAATGGCTGCACATACGAAAAACTGGATGCAGGACATCTTGACCCCGTCCGTGCGCGGGGAGAAGTAGTCGATCACCAGAATATGTACCGAGAACAGGACCGCACAGACAAGGGTGATCAGGTCGCCGATGTTGATGCTCAGTCCGTCGCTCAGACAGAGGAAGTACATCCCGACAACGGCAAGCGCGATCCCGCCCCAAACCAACCGGCTGCACCGGCGGCGAAAAAACAGCAGATTGATCAGCGGGACGATCAGGATATAACAGGATGTAAGGAAGCCGGACTTGCCGACCGTGGTATGGAGCAGCCCGATCTGCTGGGTAAGGTCGGCCGCGCAGAGCGCCACGCCGCAGCACACGCCGCCGATGAGCAGGGTCTTGCGGGCTTTGCGCTTCTCCTCCGGCGTTTCCGAGGCATGTCCGGGGCCGTTTTTGTGCAGCACCGCGACGACCGGCAGCAGCACGATGCCGCCGATCAGGCTGCGCGAGAACAGGAAGGTGAACGGGCCGACATAGTCCATGCCGACACTCTGCGCGACAAAGGCGAAGCCCCAGATGGTGGCGGTGAGCAGCAGGATGAGGGAATTGCGGATTTTCAAAAGGATTCCTCCTTTGGGATTTTTGATGCTGTGATAAACGGCGGGGCGGTGCCCCCGCGGGGCGGTAGCCGTTCCGCTTACCCTGTCCACAAAACTGGGCGGCAGAGGCAAAGCGTCACTTACCTTTGCGCGCGCAGCGCGCCCTGAGGGAAAGGGGTTGATTCGCAAGAAGGGGAAAACCGTTAGGTTGTCCCCTTCTTGTGCGCAGTGCGGCCGCGCAGGCCGCGAATACACAGTTATGGATAAGCAGCTTCGTAAAACGATATAAGCCGCAATCCCCCAGGGCGCGCAGTGCGCGCCCCTACGAGATATGGACGCAACGTTTGGCGCGCCGAGGTCGTCGCGCCCTACGAAATCGCGCGGCAATTCACCTTCTCGCGCCCTACGGGTTGTCCGTTTGCTGCGCGTCGCGCTCCATCGCTTCTTCAGCCGCACGGATCAAAAAAGCATTCAGGCTTTCCTTGCGCTGAGCCGCATGGGTGCGATAAACTTCTTTTTTTCCCTTTGGGACTTTGATTTCAATGCGGTCATAGTTCTCTTTTACATATTTAGCAGTTGCTTTTTGCTGCGCTTTGCTTACAGGGGACATATGACTCCTCCTCGGAAAATATTGTCGACAATATATAAAGTGGATAATTTCACGTAAGAAATATTGGGTGATATGCGAATTGATATATTGACGACCATATAGTATGCTATACTTGAAAGGAGATGAAAGTGTGGAAAGCATTTTATCCGAACTCTATTTCCTGTGGAACGAACAGGGCGAGATGCCCCGCGGCGAGGCGCTCCGCCGCAAAATCGACCGCCTGCATGAGTTGACCGAAGGTCGCGCAGACAGCGAACCGCTTTGGGACGCCTGCATGGACTATGCCTGCCTGCTCGAGCAGCAGGCGTTTGAAATGGGGTTCGTGTGGTCGGCGGCATTGCGCGAAGAAATGGCGCGCTTCTGCCCGCCGCCGGTTAGCTTATATGAGAAAAGCCCGGCATCCGGCGCATAAAGCGCGAACGACGGGCTTTTCTGCTGGAGCTGCTGACCGGATTTGAACCGGTGACCTCATCCTTACCAAGGATGCACTCTACCTACTGAGCTACAGCAGCGTGATGGCAGGGGCAGTAGGGATCGAACCCACGGCACTCGGTTTTGGAGACCGATGCTCTACCAGCTGAGCTATACCCCTGTGTGGCTCCTCAAGTTGGACTCGAACCAACGACCCTGCGGTTAACAGCCGCATGCTCTACCAACTGAGCTATTGAGGAATGTACAAATTTGCTGGTATGGAACCTGTGCCAACTGTGTTTGAGCGGATGCCGCTGCGCGGCATGCATGCTCACCCTCGATCCAAGAGCCGCCTGCGGCGGTTGATCTCGGGACGCACGCTGCGGCGTGTGTACCAACTGAGCTATTGAGGAATGTCAAAAAGCTGGCATATCTATTACAGTTAGCCTAACTATTATAGCGCGCAGACTTTTGATTTGTCAATAGGTAAATGGAAGAAAAAACGGAAATTTGCCGCGCGGCGGCGCACCCACTGCGCGGCCCATAAGAGGGGAAGAACGGTTTCATTCCTTCCCCTCCTGCGCGTCTGTTTGTCTGCGTTACTCTGCCAAACGGTAAATTTCCATAATCGCCGCTTTGTCCAGCGCAGAATAACTCTTGACCGCGCCGCCCGCCGTGCGCACGGTGTTCTCCGCCAGTTTTTCGTAGTCCGACGGCTTGATGCCAAGCTGCGCCATGTGTACCGGCATGTTGATCTCTTCAAAAAAGCGTTTCAGCGTCAGGATGCCTTCGCGGGCGGTGCGCTCGGGATGCGCGAAATCCATTTCCACGCCAAGTACGCGGCTTGCCAGCTGGGCAAAGCGCGGGATATCGCGCTCCATCTCATACAGCGCCCAGGCGGGGAACAGCACGGACAGTCCCGCGCCGTGCGCGATCTCGTCGCGGAAAGCGGAAAGCTCGTGCTCGAGCTTGTGTACCGGAAACAGGCGGGTGCGGCCGCAGCCGGTGTAATCATTGTGCGATACGCTGCCCGCCCACATCAGCGTGGCGCGCGCCTCATAATCATTCGGATTGACAAGCGCACGGCGGCCCGCGTCGCGCGTGGCAATCAGCACGCCTTCCGCAATGCGGTCGGTGATATCGCTCTCGCCGCCCTGCGGGGTCAGGTAGCGCTCGAGCGTGTGCATCATGATGTCCACAATGCCGCAGCCGGTTTGGAATTTGGATACCGTGAAGGTGTTTTCCGGATTCAAGAAGCTGATGCGCGGACGGTTGGTCTGGCTGGTGATGCCGCGCTTTTCCTTTGTTTCCTCATTGGTGAGCACGCAGGAGTTGCTGGTCTCCGAGCCGGAGGCCGCCAGCGTCAGCACGGTGGCGATCGGCAGGGTCTTTTCCGGCGCGGTGCCGGTCGCGGCAAATTCCCACGGATCGCGGCCGGTGGCGACGCCCATGCCGATGCCCTTGGCCGAGTCGATCACCGAGCCGCCGCCCACTGCAAGGATGAAGTCGATGCCCTCGCGTTTGCACAGTTCGACGCCCTTGCGCACCATGCCGACCTTGGGGTTGGGCGACACGCCGCCCAGTTCGATGAAGGAAAGCCCCGCGTCAAACAGGCTTTTTTCCACCCGGTCGAGCAGGCCGGAGGAACGGGCGCTGGAACCGCCGAAATGCACCAGCACGCGGTGCGCGCCGATCTCCTTGAGCTTCGGGCCGATCTGCCCCTCAATGTCGCGGCCGAAAACGACCTCGGTGGTGGTGTGGATGGTGAAATTCAGCATGGCGGTGTCCTGCCCTTCCTGTTAGAAATATTTGATTCTATTATACCCGCGCCCTTGTCAAAAGTCAAAATATTCGATAAAATAGTGGAACAGACGCCGGATGCGGCGTACTAGATCAAAAGGAGGGCATCGCCCTTGGTTTACGAGTATTCCCTCTGGCAGTGGGTGCTGGTGTTTTACCTGTACTGTTTTTTGGGCTGGTGCTTTGAATCCACGGTGGTTTCCGTGCAGCAGCGGCATTTTGTCAACCGCGGTTTTCTGCGCGGGCCGATGCTGCCGATCTATGGCTTCGGCGCGACGATACTGCTGCACGTCTCCCTGCCGCTGTACGATAAGCCGGCAGCGCTGTTCCTTGCGAGCATGATCGCGGCGACCGCGTTTGAGTATGTGGTTGGTGTGATTATGGAAAAGCTGTTCAAAGTGAAATATTGGGACTATTCTACCCATCGTTTTCAGTTTCAGGGGCGGATCTGCCTGCAATCTTCGCTGTGCTGGGGCTTTCTCGGGTTGATCCTCGCGCGGGTAATCCACCCGCCGGTCGAGTGGATCGTGGTCGGACTGCCGTTTGCCGCGCTGGTCATCGTGGATATTCTGCTGACAGCCGGCTTTGCGAGCGACGTCGCGGTATCCGTGCGCACTGCGCTCGACCTTGCCAAGCTGCTCGAGGAGCTGGACGAACTGCGCGAGCAGGGGGCGGCGCTGCGGCGGGAGCTTTCCGAGACCGCGCTCGTACACCTGACCAACCTGTCCTACCGCGTGGATGAAGCGCGCGGCGAGTGGTCGGAGAAGATGGACGATGCCTTCGAGTGTCTGGATGATATGCGCGAGCAGGCGGGTGACGCGTATGACCAGCTCGCCGAGACCGCTAAGGTGCGCCTGACCAATCTGTCCTACCGTGTGGACGAGGTGCGCGGCGAGTGGTCGGAGAAGATGGACGATGCCAAGGGGCAGCTGACAGATGCAAAAGAGCAGATCCTCGCCGGACTGGACGACATCCAGCGCCGCTTTTCTGAACGTGCGGAAGCGCTCGGCAGGACACGCAAGAGCATGCTGCGCGGCAATCCGACGGCGCGTTCGGCCAAGTACGACGACGTGCTCCAGCGGCTGAAAAAGCAGCTCGACTTGCATAAGCGCGGCTGAAACTGCACAAAATGCACGAAATGATGCAAAAGGAACGCGATTTTTGCGTGCGTTTCGTCAGTTTTTCGCTTGCTAAAATGCGCGTTTCAGGTGTATATTAGAAGTACCCCGTAAAGCCTGTGTTTTCGGCGCTTGCGGCGGATATGGCACCAACCTTTTGGGAAGGAAAGGCAGATATAAAATGAAGCGATTTGTTTATGCGGACAATGCGGCGACCACGCCCCTGTCCGAAACGGCGTTTGAGGCAATGAAGCCGTGGCTGACCGAGTTTTACGGCAACCCGTCCTCGCTGTACCGCATCGGCCGCGAGGCCAAGATGGCGCTCAACGAGGCGCGCACCACGGTCGGCGAGTGCCTGAACGCGGCTATGCCGGTAAACGAGACCAACGACTACGCCCCGGGCGAGATCATCTTCACCGGCGGCGGCTCGCAGGCGGACAACCTCGCGATCCGCGGCTTTATGCACGGCCCGACGGCAAAGGGGCGTAAGCATCTCATCACCTCCAAGATCGAGCATCACGCGGTGCTGTACACCTGCGAAGCGCTCGAAAAAGAGGGCTACCGCGTCACCTATCTGGACGTGGATAAGAAAGGCCGTGTCGATCTCGAGCAGTTAAAGCGCGAGCTTTCCGAGGATACCGCGCTCGTCACCATCATGGCGGCGAACAACGAGATCGGCACCATCCAGCCGATCAAGGAGATCGCCGAGCTGGCGCACGCGGTCGGCGCGAAGTTCCACACGGACGCGGTGCAGGCGGTCGGCCATATGCCGATCGACGTGCAGGAGATGGGCATCGACATGCTGTCCCTGTCCGCGCACAAGTTCCGCGGCCCGCGCGGCGTGGGCGCGCTGTATGTGAAAAAGGGCATCGCGCTCGAGCCGCTGGTATACGGCGGCGGACAGGAGCGCGGCCTGTGCTCGGGCACCGAGAACACCGCGGGCTGCATCGGTCTGGCGGCGGCGATGAAGGAAGCCGTCGAGGGCATGGAAGAGAAGATGGGTTACGTCAAAAAGCTGACGGACAAGCTCGTCAAGGGCATCATGGACAACATCCCGTATACCCACTACACCGGCGATCCGGTGAACCGCCTGCCGGGCACGGCGTCGTTCGTGTTCGAGGCGATCGAGGGCGAGGGCCTGATCCTGCGCCTCGATCTTGCGGGTGTGTGCGGCTCGACCGGCTCGGCCTGCTCGACCGGCTCGCTCGACCCGTCCCATGTGCTCATGGCGATCGGCCTGCCGCACGAGATCGCGCACGGCTCGCTGCGCCTGACCCTTGGCGAGCAGAACACCGAGGAGGACGTGGACTATATCATCGAGACCGTGACCGACGTGGTTTCTACCCTGCGCTCGATGAGCCCAGTCTGGGAGAACGGCAAGCCCAATTTGACCGCGGCAAGCGACTTGCACAGCTGAGTCTAAGGGGGACGCTGTCCCCCTTAACGCAGCCGCCGCAGCGGCTGCGATATAATTCCCCATCAAAGTCCAGCTTTGCCGGACTTTGATCCCACTGCCTTTGGACACGTGTCCAAAGCCGCCCTTACCGTGTAAGGGCGAGGGGGTTATCGGCTGCGGTTTCTATGGAACCGGAGCCGTATCTAAGGGGGACGGAGTCCCACTTGGAATTTTATAAAAAGGAGTTATTTATTATGCAATACAGCGAAAAGGTACTTGACCACTTCACCCACCCGCGCAACGTGGGCGAGATCGAGGACGCAAACGGCGTCGGCGAGGTCGGCAACGCCAAGTGCGGCGATATTATGAAGATCTATCTCAAGGTTTCGGACGACGGCGTGATCGAGGACGTCAAGTTCAAGACCTTCGGCTGCGGCGCGGCGATCGCGACCAGCTCGATGGCGACCGAGATGGTCAAGGGCAAGACGCTCGAAGAGGCGCTCAAGCTGACCAACAAGGCGGTTGCAGAGGCGCTGGACGGCCTGCCGCCGGTCAAGATGCACTGCTCGGTGCTCGCGGAGGAGGCGCTCCGCTCGGCGATCGCGGATTACTACAAGCGCATGGGCAAGGACCCTACGGAGATACTCGGCTGTGACATGGACTGCGCGGCCTGCCATCATGAGCATGACGCGCACGCGCAGTAAAATGGGTGCGCATCAGGCATAAAATAACCGCATACAATGAGGGCAGATTGAAAAATCTGCCCTTTTGGCGTGTTTGCACACGAGAAGGTGGACTATGACAGAGATTACAAAAAGTATAACTTATTTGAAAGAATACAGACAGTTGAAAGAAGCCCTGCTTGCTGGAAAAGCTCCAGCGCTCGCCGTCGGTCTGTCCGCCATCCACAAAGCGCACCTCGCGGCGGCACTGGGGCTGGACACTGGTCGTCCGGTGCTCGTATTGACCGATGACGACAGCGCGGCGGCACGTTTCTCCGCCGACTTGCAGGGCTTTGCAGACATGCCGGTGCTGCAGCTGCCTGCGCGCGATCTGGTCATGGTGGACGTGGTCGGCGTGTCGCGCGGCTACGAGCAGCGGCGGCTCGCCGCGCTGGATGCGTTGCCGTCTGCGCGGTTTGCGGTGTCATCTGTGCAGGCCGCGGCGCAGCGCACACTGCCGCCTGCGGCGCTCCAGAGCGCGGTCGTGACCATTGCCGCAGGTGAGGAGGCGCCGCTGGATGAGCTGACACAGCAGCTCACCCGCGCGGGCTATGAGCGCTGCATCCAGGTCGAGGGCATGGGGCAGTTTTCCGTGCGCGGCGGCATTCTGGACGTGTTCCCGCCGCAGGCCGAGCACCCCTACCGCGTCGAGTTCTGGGACGACGAGATAGACTCGATTGCGACCTTTGACGTGGGCAGCCAGCGCCGCCTCGAGCAGGTGGACACGCTGCGCTGCCTGCCGTGCATGGAGACCCTGCCGCACCTCGCGGCCGGCGGCGTGAACGGGCTTGCCAAGGCAGTGCGCGGCACGCTTTCCACCCGCCGCAAAAAGCATGCGGAGCTGGCGGAAAACATTGAGCGCGACGCCGAGCGTCTGGAACAGACCGGCAGCCTGCCCGCGGCGGACAAGTACCTGCCGCTCGTCTATCCGGAAATGGCGACTGCCCTCGATCATCTGCCCGAGAATGCGATCGTGCTGATCGAGGACACGCCGCGCCTGCGTGACGCGCTGCGCGACTTTACCGCCCGCATCGGCGACGATGTGACCGCCCTGCTCGAGCGCGGCGAGATGCCGCCTGGGCTGGACGGCTATGCGCTGGATTTTGCCGGTCTGTGCCGCGTACCGCGCGCCATTCTGCGGCTGGACAGCTTTTTGAACAATGTCCCCGAGCTGGCGCCGCAGCATCTGGAAAACTTCATTGCCAACCAGATGAACGCCTACGGCGGCAATTTGGACATGGCCTCGGCCGACATCCGCAGCTATACCGAGCAGGGGCGCGCGGTGGCGGTCGTGTGCGGCAGCGAGCTGCGCTGCCGCAATATGCGCGACGCACTGACCGAGGCGGGGATCACCGCCGAGATCAGCGACCTGCTGCCCAAGGCAGGACATGTCTCCATTCTCGAAGGCACGCTGTCCGCGGGCTTTGAGTATCCCGACCTCGGGCTGGTCGTTATCACCGAGGGGCAGGTGCTCGCGCGGCGCAAAAAGGCCGCTCCCAAGAAGTCCAACCGCGACCGCGTCAAGTCGTTCACCGACCTGACCCCAGGTGACCTCGTGGTGCACGAGCACCACGGCATCGGCCGCTTCGTGGGCATGGAGCGCATGACCGTGGACGGTGCGGAGCGCGATTTCATCAAGATCGCCTTCGCGGGCACGGATTTCCTGTATGTGCCCGCGACCTCGCTCGACCTGATCTCCAAATACATCGGCGGCGGCGAGCCCGAGCGCGTGCGGCTGAACAAGCTGGGCGGTACGGACTGGTCGCGCTCCAAGGCGCGCGCCAAAGCGGCCGCCAAGGAGCTGGCAGAGGGCTTGATCAAGCTGTATGCCGAACGCGCCAAGGTCAAGGGCTTCGCCTTCCCCGCGGACGATGCGTGGCAGCGCGAGTTTGAGGACGCCTTCCCCTATGAGGAGACCGAGGACCAGCTGCGCTGTATCGCGGAGATCAAGATGGATATGGAGTCCGACCGCCCGATGGACCGCCTGCTGTGCGGCGACGTGGGCTTCGGCAAGACCGAGGTCGCGCTGCGCGCGGTGATGAAGTGCGTGCTCGCGGGCAAGCAGGCGGCCATCCTCGTGCCGACCACCGTGCTCGCGCGCCAGCACTATCTGACCGCCCTCCAGCGCTTCCAGGGGCATCCGGTGACCATCGAGCTGCTCACGCGCTACAAAACCGGCTCAGAACAGACCAAGCTGCTGCAAAAGCTGGAGGCAGGGTCGGTGGATATCGTCATCGGCACGCACAAGCTGTTTAACAAGAAGATCAAGTTCAAAGACCTCGGGCTGCTCGTCGTGGACGAGGAACAGCGCTTCGGTTTATCCCACAAGGAGACGCTCAAGGAGCTTTCCAAGACCGTGGACGTGCTCACCCTGTCGGCAACGCCCATCCCGCGCACGCTCAACATGGCGCTGTCCGGCATTCGGGACATGTCCTCCATCGAGGAGCCGCCGCTCGACCGCCATCCGGTGCAGACCTTTGTGCTCGAGCAGAACGACGGCGTGCTGCTCGACGCGATCCGGCGCGAGCTGTCCCGCGGCGGGCAGGTGTACTA
>DXDO01000005.1 GCA_019115425.1 Candidatus Agathobaculum merdigallinarum
ACCACCACCGCACCCGCGCGCTAGTTGCGCCGGATGGACGCGAGTTCGGCATTTCGGCCACGCCCGCGCTGTTTGCGCTGATCGGCCGCATTCAGGAAGAGGTACACCGGTTTGCGATTGAATATAACCGCAAGCTGGGTGGCAAAAAGGTGCGCGGCTCGACGCTGGACAAGATCGAGGGCGTGGGCGACAAGCGCCGCACCGACCTTCTCAAGCATTTCGGCAGCATTGAGAACATCAAGCAGGCGAGTGAGCAGGAGCTTGCCCGTGTGGTGCCGCGCAACACCGCGCAGGCGGTATTTGACTATTTTCACAGGGAGGACTGAGTGATGCGTGTGGTTTCCGGCTCCGCCCGAGGCTGCAAATTGCAGCCCGTGCCCGGTATGAACACCCGCCCGACGACCGACCGCGTCAAGGAAAATGTGTTCAATCTCATCCAAGATCACATCCGCGAGGCGCGGGTACTCGATCTGTTCGCCGGCACGGGACAGCTCGGGATCGAGGCGCTGTCCCGCGGGGCGAAGCGCTGTGATTTTGTGGAGCATGATAAAACGGCATACAACATCGTGTATAAAAATACGCAAAGCGCGCGTGTGGCCGACCGCGCCGCGCTGCACTGCGCAGAGGCGGATCGCTTCCTTTCTCAGGCCGCAAAACAGGGATATGACCTGATTTTTCTCGACCCGCCATACGGAGGGGAAGCGCTGGAAAACGCGTTGCTGCAAATAGAAACGTTTGACATTCTGTCTGCAAATGGTATAATAATATGCGAAAGTGCAGTAGGGGACCGTTTTGCGCACGGGTTTGAGATCGTCCGCGAGCGCCGCTACGGTGCGACAATGATTACCGTCCTGCGCCGGCAGGGCGGCGGAACGGATGAAAAATATGAGAACTGCGATTTACCCGGGCAGCTTTGACCCGGTCACCCTGGGCCATCTGGATATCATTCGCCGCGCGGCGGTCATGTTTGACCGGCTGATCGTTGCGGTGATGCACAACCAGAATAAACAGCCGATGTTTTCGGCAGAGGAACGCATGGATTTCCTTGAGCGCACGACAAAGGGCCTGCCGAATGTTGAAATCGCCTCCTTTGGGGGTCTGCTGGCCGATTATGCCAAGCGGCAGGGCGCGTGCGCGGTGGTCAAGGGGTTGCGTGCGGTTTCGGATTTTGAATACGAGTTTCAAATGGCGCTTGCCAACAGGAAGCTGAATCCCGAACTGGATACCGTATTCCTGATGACAAGCGCGGAATATATGTACCTCTCCTCCTCCGTGGTGAAGGATATTGCGGTACACGGCGGCAGCGTCGCCGGCTTTGTCCCTGACGGGATCATGCAGGATATTGTGCGCCGCACAAGAAAGGAAGGTTAAACGATGGCAACTTTAGACGAACTGATCAACAGCATGTATGACATGGTGCAGGATGCGAAGGGCATTCCGCTGGCGGGTGAGAAATGTATCATCGAACGTGACCACATGCTTGATCTGCTCGACGAATTGCGCGCGACTCTGCCGGGCGATCTGCAAGCCGCGCAGGACATCGTTTCCAAGCGGAGCGAAATGCTTGCCTCGGGCAAGCGCGAGGCCGAGGCGATCCGCCGCAAGGCGGAAGAGGATGCGCGCCAGATGGTTGCGGAAACCGAAATCGTTGTTGCCGCGCGCCGCAAGGCCAAGGAAGTACAGGGCAATGCGGAGATTCAGGCGCGCGAGCTGCGCCGCGTGGCGAACGAGTATTGTGAGGATACGCTCAAGCGTACCGAAGAGGCCGTCGCCCTTTCTCTGGAGGAAGTGCGCAAGGCGCGCCAGCGTTTCAAAAGCGTCGCAAATAAATAATTAAAACAGCTGCCTTAGGGCGGCTGTTTTTTTGCTGTTTGCGCAAACAGGATGATTTTGGGCGCACAGCAGGGGGTATCCCACTTTCACCCACTGTATGCTCAGCACTGCGGATAAGCAAAGATGAAATTGGGCTGCAACATGCTGGTTGTGTGGGCGTGCAGTGACTTTTTCCCCACCGGAAAAGCCGGCAAAGCAAAAGGACAGAGGACGAACAAGTGTTTGAAAAAATTCAAAAAATCGTCGAAATCACAAATATTGGCCGATAATCTTCTGTAAAATAATGCGAAAAAAATCTTGCAATCCTTTGGGCATCCCGCTATAATGAAAGCAAGGTGGTGAGAAGTGGGGCAAAGTGTCACGGATTCCACCAAAGTGAAAGTGTGGTGTGTTTCCGGTGAAGGGCGAGTACAAGCATTCCATAGACGCCAAGGGGCGTCTGGCGATGCCTGCCAAACTGCGCGAAGAACTGGGCGAACACTTCACCGTCACCAAGGGCCTGGATGGCTGTCTGGCCGTGTATCCGGAAAAAGAGTGGGAAGCGCTGGAGGACCGTATTCGCGGCCTGGGCAACGGCGAGAAGGCGCGCCGCGTCAAGCGGTACTATTTTGCCAACGCGTTTGACGCGCAGCTGGATGCGCAGGGCCGCATTCTGATCCCTGCGGGGCTGCGTGAATTCGCCGACCTGCAGAAGGATGTTGTCGTGATCGGTCAACTCGATCACGCTGAGATTTGGAACAGTGAAAAATGGCGCGTCTACAACGAGGCGATCGACGCGGAAAGCGTTGCCGCCGACGTGGAGGATATTGACTTTTGATCGAACCGGCAGGAGGCGGATATGGAATTTCATCACGTATCGATCCTGCTTGAACCGTGCCTTGCGGCGCTTCAGATCAAGCCGGATGGTGTTTATGTTGACGCGACGACCGGCGGCGCCGGACATTCGCTCCGCATTGCGGAGCGTTTGCATGATACCGGCCGCTTGATCTGCATTGATCGCGACGACGAGGCGCTGGAAAACGCAAAGATCCGTCTGAAGGACGTCTGGCAGAGGGTGACCACTGTCAAAAGTGACTTCCGCGAGATCGACAAGGTGCTGAAAAGCCTGGGGCTCTCCGGCGCGGACGGCATCCTGTTTGACCTTGGCGTATCCTCGCCGCAGCTCGATCATGCCGAGCGCGGCTTTTCCTACATGCAGGATGCGCCGCTTGATATGCGGATGGATCGGACACAGAAGCTGACTGCGTACGATGTGGTCAACGGCTGGAGCCGTGAAGAGCTTCGCCGCATTTTGTTTGAATACGGCGAGGAACGTTATGCGCCGCTGATCGCCGCGGCGATCGAGCGTGAGCGCGAGAAACGACCGATCGAAACCACGCTTCAACTGGTCGATGTGATAAAGGGCGCGATGCCGGGCAAGGCGAAGCGCGAAAAGCAGCACCCCGCCAAACGCAGCTTTCAGGCAATCCGCATTGCGGTAAACGACGAGCTGGGCGCGGTGCGCGAGGCGATGGATAAAGCGATTGACTGCTTAAATCACGGCGGACGGCTGGCGGTGATTACCTTCCACAGTCTGGAGGACCGCATTGTCAAAGCGTCGTTTCAGCAGGCAGCGCAGGGATGCACCTGCCCAAAGGATTTTCCGGTATGCGTCTGCGGCAAAAAGCCCAAGGTTCGGCTGACGCCGCGCAAACCCATCCTGCCGGACGAAACAGAGATTGAGGAAAATCCGAGGGCGCGCAGCGCGAAGCTGCGCGTCTGCGAAAAGATATGAGCAGCAACCACAGGAGAAAGGAAATGTCATGATGACTCCCAGCAGGGAAAGCGTAGCATATCAGGAATATGAGGAACGTTTCCCCGTGCAGCAGGAGCGCGAGCGCAATCTGCGCGTGGCCCCCGCGCCGCGCCGTCGTAGGAAGGCGGGTATCCGCCCCAGCCTGCTGGCGTGTATCGCGATTCTGGCGGTGACCTCGGCATATATCCTGTTCTGCCAGATGCAGCTGACGCAGATTACCGCGCAGGTAAGCGAGCAAAGCGACAAACTGGACGAGTTGGCGGCGGAAAACGTTTCGCTGACGACCAAAAAGGTCAACAGCATGAACCTGGACGAGGTGGAGGAATACGCGGCGAATGAACTGGGTATGGTAAAAATAGACAATTCGCAGATCGAATATGTCGAACTCACCAACCCGGACAGCGTGACCGTTGCGGACAGCGGCATTTCGCTTGACACGCTGTTTGCCGGCTTGGCGCGCAGCTTTTCCGCGATTGTGGAATATATCCGGTAAGCAAATGAATAGGATGCGTACAGGGGAGTGAGAGGTGGAATGCTTCTGACTCCTTACGCTTTTATATGCCAATCTACAGTGGAGGAATTCAACTATTATGTCGGCAAAAGGACCTGACAATCGAATGCGCGCGCGCATTGGCGTGCTGACGCTGCTGTTCGTCATAGCCGGCTTCGGCCTGGTCGGTATCCGCCTGCTGTATATGCAGGTGTTTAACAACGATTTCTATGTGCAGCAGGCGACAGCCCTGCAAACACGCGACAGCTTTATCACCCCCAACCGCGGCACGATCTACGACGCCAATATGCAGGTGCTCGCGGAGTCGGCTTCGGTAGAGCGTATCTGCGTTACGCCGGCCGGCGTGATCAGCGAGAGCAAGATCGACGACGGCGTTTCGGCGGAGAGCCAGCAGCAGACGCTGGCAACCATTCTGTCCGACACGCTGGATCTGGATTACGATACCGTGCTGAGTAAAATACAAAACACCGATTCGGGCTATGAAATCATCGCCCAGAAGGTGGATAAGGACGTTTCCAGAGAGCTTTTTGAAAAGCTGGAGGCCGCCGGATGCACCGGTGTGTATCCCGAGCCGGATACCAAACGGTACTATCAGCAGGGTTCCTTTCTTTCCGCGGTGCTGGGTTACGTCAACAGCGACAATAATGGCGCTTATGGTCTGGAGTCGCAATATAATGACGAGCTTTCCGGCAAGGCGGGGCGCATTGTGCGCGTGCAAAACGCTCAGAATATTGATATCACGCCGGAGGCATCGACCGAGATTCCCGCGCAGGACGGCAATTCGCTCGTGCTGACCATTGACAGTGATATCCAGAGCATTCTGGAAAAGCATCTGGAAACCGCGCTGGCAGATAACCCGAACGCGAGGGACGGCGTTTCCGGCATTGTGATGAACGTCAAGACAGGCGAGGTGCTGGCGATGGCCAACCTGCCGGACTTCGACCCGAACAATGCCTATCTGCTTACCAGCGAGCGCTACATCAAGGAGCTGAAAGAGGATGTGGCGCAGATTCTGGAAGAAGCCGGTGTGACCGCCGCCATCTCTGACGAATGGTATCAGGAGGGCGGGCTGGACAATCTGCCGGAGAGCATTCAGGAAAACGAGGAGCTGGTCGATGCGCTCGGCGATGCGCGTGTCAACATCCTGATGAAAACCTGGTACAACCCGGTGGTCACGGATAACTACGAGCCGGGCTCAACGTATAAGCTGATGACCGTCGCTTCCGCCTATGAGTTGGGCGTGGTACACAAGGAGGACACCTTCTACTGCGGCGGCTCGCTGCAGGTGGAAAACTGGAAAATCAGCTGCCACAACACCGGCGGCCACGGAACGCAGACGCTGACCGAGGCGCTGATGAACTCCTGCAACGTGGCGATGATGCAGATCGCCGCCAAAACCGGACTGGAGCGGTTTTATGATTTCCACAAGGCGTTTGGCATGACCGAACCGACCGGCATCGACCTGCCGGGCGAGAGCAAGGGCCAGTTCCATGATCCGGATTCGGACGCATGGAACGAGGTTTCGCTTGCAACCGCATCCTTCGGCCAGCGCTTTACCGTTACTCCGCTGCAGGAGCTGAACATGGTCTGTGCGATCGTGGATGACGGAAAGCTCAAGCAGCCCTATGTTGTCAAGCAGGTGCTGAATGAGGACGGAACGGTCAAATCGACCACAGAAACCACGGTCGTCCGTCAGGTGATTTCCGAGGATACCTCGGCCTATATGCGCGAGGCGATGGAGCAGGTCGTCGCAAGCGGCACGGGCAAAAACGCTTACGTTTCCGGCTACCGCATCGGCGGCAAAACCGCAACATCCGAGATCCTGCCGGAGCGCGATGCGGAAGGCAAAATACTGGACGAAGAGGACCGCTACACCGCGTCCTTCATCGGCGTGGCCCCGATGGACGATCCGCAGATCGCAGTATTGGTTGCCATTAATGATATCCCATATTCTTCTCCGCACGGCGGCGGCGCGATCGCCGCGCCGGTTGTCGGCCGTATCATGGAGGAAGTGATGCCGTATATCGGCGTTACGCCGGTTTATTCGGACGAAGAAAACGACCGCCGTGAGCTGACCGTGCCGGGCGTGGTCGGTTTGACAGAGGAGAAGGCGGCGGCTGCGCTTGAGCAGGCCGGATTTGAGTACCGTGTGGTGGGCGACGGCGATACTGTCACCGATCAGGTGCCGATGAGCGGCGTGCGCATTCCGGCGAGCGGCAGGGTCATTCTGTATATGGGCGAGAACAGGCCGACCGAGCAGATCGAAGTGCCCGACCTGACCGGCTTGACGCCGGATGAGTGCCGCGATACACTGGAACAGTACGGACTGTACCTGCGGCAGACAGGTGTAGCCAGCTCGCAGGTGACAGGAAGCACGACCGCGAGCCGCCAAAGCCCAGCGCAGGGCACCAAGGTGAACATTGGCTCTGTGGTGACCGTCGAATTTTCGGATACCACAAACGTCAACGACCGATAGGAGGCAAAGGATGAAATTACAGGAATTGCTCAAAGACGTCGCAGTGCTGCGCTGCACTGCGGCGGAGGATACAGAAATCTGTGAGGTTCGTTACGATTCGCGCGCCGTACAGCCGGGCGATCTGTTTGTCGCCATCCGCGGCTACGCGACGGACGGACACCGGTATATCGATAAGGCGCTTGCGCAGGGCGCGGCGGCCGTCGTATGCGAGGAAGCGCCGGAAGGCGCACCCGCTGTTGTCGTGGAAAACGCTCGGCGCGCGCTGGCCCAGATTGCGGCAAACCGCTTCGGACATCCGGCGGACAGCATGGTGATGCTCGGTGTGACCGGCACAAACGGCAAGACCACAACGACCTATCTGGTCAAACACATGCTGGAGGCTGCGGGTCACAAAGTCGGCCTGATCGGCACCAATCAGAACCTGATCGGCGACGAGGTGATTGAGACCGAACGCACCACGCCTGAGTCCTACGAGCTGCATGCGCTGTTCGCGCGCATGCGCGACGCGGGCTGCACGCATGTGATTATGGAGGTTTCCTCGCACTCGCTCGTGCTCGACCGCGTGTACGGCATCCGCTTTGCAGTCGGCGCGTTCACCAACCTGACGCAGGACCATCTGGATTTCCACAAAACCATGGAAGAATACCGCAGAGCCAAGGCGCTGCTGTTTGCCATCAGCGACAAGGGCGTGATCAATCTGGACGATCCGGCGGCAAAGGCCATGCTCGCGGACGCACAGTGTCCGTGCCTGACCTTCTCGTGCGAGAAGGATGCGGCCGACCTGACCGCGAAAAACCTCAAGCTGCACGCGGACGGCGTGGAGTTCGTCGCCGCGACCAAGGGCGACCTTGCGCGCGTCAAGCTGCCCATCCCAGGCCATTTCTCGGCGGAAAACGCGCTGACCGCGCTGGGCATCGTGCTCCAGCTCGGTATGCCGCTTGCGGATGCGGCCAAATCGCTCGCGACCGCGACCGGCGTCAAGGGCCGCGTCGAGGTCGTGCCGACCGATACGGACTATACTGTGCTGATCGACTACGCGCACTCGCCGGACGGCGTGGAGAACGTGCTGCGCGCGGTGCGCGGCTTTGCCAAGGGCAGGGTCGTCGCGCTGTTCGGCTGCGGCGGGGACCGCGACCGCACCAAGCGCCCGAAAATGGGAAAGATCGCGGCGGATCTGGCGGATTTCTGCATCGTGACGAGCGACAATCCGCGCACCGAGGACCCGAAGGCGATCATCGACGATATTCTTGAGGGCATGAAAGGCACCAAGACACCCATGCAGGTGATCGTCGATCGGCCGGAGGCGATCCATTGGGCGCTGGCCCACGCCCAAAAGAACGATGTTATCGTCCTGATGGGCAAGGGGCACGAGACCTATCAGGAGGTCAACCATGTGAAGCATCACATGGATGAGCGCGAGATCGTCGCGGATTATTTTGCCCGCTGAGGGCAGGGAGACATCCGGCAAAGCAGGGTGTCTCGATGGGAAGAACTACAAAATTTGGGACGGGGGATAACGACATGGAACGCTTTACGCTCGCACAGGCTGCGGCATGGACAAAGGGAGAAGCCAGAGGAGAGGCGGCGCTGACCGCTGTTTCCACCGACTCCCGGCAGATCCCAGCCGACGCGCTGTTCCTGCCCATCAAGGGCGAGCGGTTCGATGCGCATGACTTTATTGCGGGGGCGATCGAAAACGGGGCGGTTGCGGTGGTTTCCCACCGGCCCAATGAGGAATATCCGGTGCCTGCGCTGTATGTGGAGGACACCGCGCAGGCGCTGCTTGATCTTGCAGGCGGCTATCGGAAAATGTGCGGCGGCAAGGTGGTCGGTGTGACCGGCTCGGTCGGCAAGACCACCACGAAGGAACTGCTGTACGCGGTCCTCCGGCAGAAATGGAACGCCCAAAAGACAGAAGGCAATTTGAATAATGAAATCGGCCTGCCGCTGACCCTGCTGCGCATGACACGGGAGACCGAGGTCATGGTAGCTGAGATGGGTATGAACCATTTCGGGGAAATCTCCCGCATGACCGCTGCGGCAAGGCCGGATATCGCGGTCATCACCAATATCGGCACCTCGCACATCGAGTTTCTCGGCTCGCGCGAAGGCATCTGCAAAGCAAAACTCGAGATCCTTGAGGGCTTGCAGCCGGACGGCTGCGCTGTTCTATGCGGCGACGAGCCGCTTTTGTGGGACAAACGCGCGCAGCTCGGCTGCTGTGTCGTTACCTATGGCATGGAAAATAACAAATGCGATTTGACGGCATACTTGCATCCGGACGGCGCATTTGATATAGTAAATAACAGTCTGCCAGCACAGACCCTGCCGGTGGGCGGAAGGTTTACCGCAACGCTCACGATACCGGGCGCGCACAATGTGCTGAACGCTCTGGCGGCTGCGGCAGTCGGCCTGCTGCTGGGCGAAACACCTGAACAGATCGCCGCCGGCCTTGCCTCCTATGAGGCGAGCGGTATGCGGCAGAATATCTACGAGCAGGGCGGCTACCATATTTATGCGGACTGCTATAATGCAAGTCCGGACGCGATGGAAGCCACGCTCGCGGTACTCGGCAAGATGGCGCCCGAAGGACGTCGCTTTGCGGTGCTCGGCTCGATGCTCGAGCTGGGCGATTATACGGAAGAAGGCCACCGCCGCGCGGGCCGCGCCGCTGCGCGGTACGCGGATGCGCTCTACGCCTACGGGCCGGACGCAGCCGCAATGGTTGCGGGCGCAAAGGAAAAAGGCATGGATAGGGCATTTGCATTTGACGATCAGGCCGCGCTTGTTGCGGCGCTGCGGCAGGATGCGCAAAAAGGCGACGCGCTGCTGTTCAAGGGAAGCCGCGGCATGCGGATGGAGCAGGCGCTCAAGCTGTTCTTAGGGGAGGACGTGGAAGAATGACACCAATCAATATCCGGACTGCGCTGATCATCTGCGCGGTCGCGTTTGTGGTGACTGCGGCCATCGGACCGGCGGTCATCCGCTATCTGCGAAAGATGAAATTCGGCCAGAAAATTTTGGAGATCGGGCCGAAATGGCATATGAATAAGCAGAACATCCCGACGATGGGCGGCTTTATGTTCATCATCGGCATTGCAATCGCCGTTGTGGCAGGCAACCTGCTGGTGGGCGGGCTGGCAGTGCCGTCGCTGGCAGTGCTCGGCCTTGCCGTGGCTTATGGCGCGGTCGGCCTGGTGGACGACTATGCCAAGATCAAGAAAAAGGAAAACGCCGGCCTGACGCCTAAGCAGAAGCTGGTGCTTCAGATTTTGGTCGCAGCGGTGTTCATCCTTGTGCTGTTCCTCCAGTCGGACGGCCTGCCCGTTATCTGGATCCCGTTTACGGATATCGCGATCCCGCTGCCGTGGCCGCTGTACATCATCTTTGCCGCGTTCGTCATTGTGGGTGCGGATAACGCGGTCAACCTGACCGACGGCATCGACGGCCTTGCCGCAGGCGTAACCCTGCCGGTCGCGATTTTCTTTGTGGCTGTCGGCATTGCACGGCAGGATGCGGGCGTGATGATTTTTGCGGCCGCGCTTGCGGGCGGCCTTGCGGCGTTTTTGATCTTTAACTTTAACCCCGCCAAGGTATTTATGGGCGACACGGGTTCGCTCTTCCTCGGCGGCGCGGTGGCGGGCTTGGCGTTTGCGTGCGATATGCCGCTCGTCCTGCTGCTGGTCGGCCTGATCTATATCATTGAGACCCTTTCGGTCATTTTGCAGGTGACGTATTTTAAGATTTCGGGCGGTAAGCGTCTGTTCAAGATGGCGCCCATCCACCATCATTTTGAGATGTGCGGCTGGGGCGAGAAAAAGATTGTGCTGGTTTTCTCCGGTATCACCGTCCTGCTGTGCCTGCTGGCGTATTATGTGGCGATGGCGCCGGCAATGTGATTTTTCAAACCCCTATGGAGGTGTCCCCATGGCTTCGACAACCAGACAGACGCGGCCTACGCGCCGGATGAATACGGCGCATAGGCCTGTTCCGCCGTCCATACCGCGCGCGTCCGTCCCAGAGATCCCGCGCGAGCAGCCGATGCGGCCGCAGACCGGCGCGCATGTGCGGAACAGTACGCGTGTGCGCGTTCATGCGTGGGATACCGGTGTGTTTTTCTCGGTCATGCTGCTGCTGGTCATCGGTCTGATCGCGCTGTTCTCCGCCAGCTATTCCAATGCGCTGTTCTATCAGGACAGCGCGACATACTTTATTTCAAAGCAGGGTATGGTTGCAGCTGCAGGCGTTGTAGCGATGATCGTGATTTCGAAAATCAACTATAAGATCTATGCAAGATTCAGCGGCATTATTATGATCGTATCCATCATTCTGCTGATTCTGGTCGCAATACCCGGCATCGGCACATGGCGAAACGGCGCGCGCCGCTGGCTGTTCGGCTTCCAGCCGTCCGAGTTGGCGAAGATCACGGTGATTATCTGCTTTGCCAAATGGGCCGCGCGCGACCCCCAAAGCGTGCGCAGCCTGAAGGGCATGATCCGGCCGTATGGTTTTTTGCTGGTGTCATATGTCGTGTTGCTTGCGCTCGAGCCGCATACCTCCGCGATGATGATCATCTGCGGTATCGGCGTTATCATTCTTGTGGCTGCCGGCATGCGCCTGTGGTATTTCGGGCCGCTCGCGGTGCTCGGGGCGGGCGCGCTGACTGCGTTCTATATGATGTTCCCGCATGTGCAGGAGCGCTTTTCTGTGTGGCTGGACCCGTTTTCCGATATGCAGGATAAGGGCTTTCAAGGCTCGATGAGTCAGATCGCCATCGGTTCGGGCGGATTGTTCGGAAAAGGGCTGGGCAACGGCATGCAGAAGCACCTGTATCTGCCCGAGCCGCAGAACGACTTTATCTTTGCCTCCTGGTGCGAGGAGATGGGGCTGATCGGCGCGATGCTGGTTATCCTGCTGTTTGCCTACCTGATCTTCCGCGGGTTCCGCGTGGCGCGGGCGGCGCCGGATCGGTTCAGCTGCCTGATGGCGACCGGCATCACCGCCAAACTCGCCATCCAAACGCTGATGAACCTGTTTGTTGTCACCGGCATTTTGCCAGTCACGGGCGCGGCGCTGCCGTTTTTCAGCTATGGCGGCACGGCGCTGCTGTTACAGCTTGGAGAGATGGGCATCCTGCTCAACATATCGCGTTATATGCGCGCGGAAGCAAAGCAGGAGGAATAAAAGCTGTTCCAAACGCCATTCCGGCATAAAATCGCGTCCTGTCGGACGCGATTCTGCGCCGGTTGAAGAAAAACCACGCATATTCTATGATTTTCCGGAAATTGCGGCATGCCGCTTTTCCGATAGAACGCGCGCGCGGCGCGCAAAAGGGGGAACACGGTTTGAGACTGTATATCACCGGCGGCGGCACGGGCGGACACGTCACGCCGGGCCTTGCGATCGCACGGTATTTCGAACACAGGCATCCGGACACGGCCATCCGGTTCGCGGGTTCGGCGCGCGGCATCGAGAACAAGCTCGTTCCGCGCGAGGGTTATCCGCTTGACGCGATTGAGATCATCGGCCTGTCGCGCTCGCTCAGTCCCAAGGGGCTGGCGCACAATGTCAAAGCCGCGCGGCTTGCAGTTTCCGCGGTGAGCAAAGCGAAAAAGCTGCTACAAAGAGCAAGGCCGGATTGCGTGATCGGCTGCGGCGGCTATGCTTCGTTTGCAGTTGTGCGCGCGGCGCAGCAGATGGGCATTCCGACCGTACTGCTTGAGGTCAACGCGCTGCCCGGCAAGGTGACAAAGATGCTCGCCAAAAAGGCGGACCGTGTGCTGGTCTGCTTCGAGCAGGCAAAGGATATCCTCGGCGGGGGCGAAAAGATCGTGCTGACCGGCGCGCCCGTGCGCGGGGAGATCCTCGCGGCGGATCGCGAAAAGGCGCGCGCCAAGTTCGGGCTGGCTGAGGACGACCAGCTTGTCGTTTCCTTCTGGGGCTCGATGGGCGCGAAATATATGAATGAGCACATGGCGGGGATGCTGGCGCTCGAATGCAAAAACAACGTGCCGTATCATCATGTGCATGCGACAGGTGCGGCGGCGCGCGAGTGGCTGCCGCGGCTGGCGGCCGAGCAGGGAGCGGATCTGCAAAACCATCCCAATATTGAAGTGACCGAATATATCTACGACATGGCCGACCGGCTGGCGGCGGCTGATCTGGTCGTGTGCCGCGCGGGCGCGGCGACGATGGGAGAATTGTGCATACTCGGCCGTCCGGCGCTGCTGGTGCCTTCGCCGTTCGTGGCGGAAAACCATCAGGAGAAGAACGCGCGCGCGCTGGAATCGGCCGGCGGATGCCGCGTGCTGCTGGAAAAGGATGCGTCGCCGCAGCGCCTGTACGATGAGGTGCGGGAGCTGCTGTCCGACCGCGCGCGTCTGCGCCGCATGGGGCACGATGCGACAAAGCTCGCCGCTCATGATGCGAGCGAAAAGATCTATCGCGAAATCATGTGGGCAATCGAGCACCATAAACAGTAACACGAAGGGACGTTTGCATGAGACGCAGAAGGCGAAAACGGAAAACGCCCGAGCAGCAGCGGCGGCACGCAAACCGACGGCAGCGATTATTCCATGCGGTCGGGCGCGTGCTGTTTATCGGTATTCTGCTGGCGGCGGCCATCCTCGCGATGACGATTTTCTTTCAGGTTAAAACGATTTCCGTGGAAGGCGCGGTTCGATACAGCCCTGAGGAGATCGTTGCGGGAATGGATGTGAAGCAGGGGGACAACCTCTATCTGTGGAATAAGGTGAAGGTGTCGGATGCGATGCTGGAGCGTTTCCCCTATCTGGAAACCGTACAGATTCGGCGGCATCTGCCGGATGCGCTGGTGGTCACAGTTACCGAGTGTACAGCGGCAGTTGCCGTGCCGGCGGACGGCGGATACTACTACCTGAGCGAGCAGGGCAAGGTGCTGGAGCAAAACGCGGCGGACGGCGGACTGCCGGTTGTCACCGGCGTGACGCTTGCGGAAGCCACCCCCGGGCAAATGGTCAGGCAGGCAGAGGATGCTTATGTGGATGCGCTGCTGGAGATCTTGCAGACCTTGGACGCGGGCGGTATGCTCGACGGGCTGCGGTTTATCAATTTGCAGGATCTGACCGATATCCGCATTGGGTATGAGGGACGGTTTGATATCCGCATCGGGCCGATTGATGAACTCGCTTACCGCCTGCGTTTTGCCAAGACCGTCATCGACGAACGGCTTTCGCCCTCGGATATCGGACGGGTGTACTGGGATGCGGATAGCCGGCTGCACTTTGTGCCGGATACGGCGGAAAACGTTGCGGCGTCCGCAACGGGGACGAATACCGTCAGCGAGACACCGGTCGATCTGACCGATATCGGAGAAGCGACCGAGCCGGCGGAAGACGGCGGAGCCGAGGATTCCGGCGAAACCACGGAGGACGGCGGTGATGAAACCGGCGAGGAAGATGCCGGATAGGCCGCAGTTTGCAGGACAAGCGGTAAAATAGAAGAAAATGGGACGAAAAGCGTATGGGAATGTTTTTCATGCGGTGTATCCACGCGGAAATTCAGCCGCTCTTTAGTGGAAAGATACAGATAATTCCAAGATTTTTTTGAGGAATTCACTAATTTATGTTGCAAAATGGAACAAATAGAGGTAAAATTAAAACAATGGGGGCAGATCGCCTGAATAGCACGGCGGCGGGTCCCTGCAAAGAGCGCAAAAGATAATCTGAACGATTCTTTATCATAAAACGGAGGATGGCAACAATGGGTTTTGAGTTTGAACAGGGCTTGGATAATGTAGTTAATATCAAAGTTATCGGCGTCGGCGGCGGCGGCGGCAATGCGGTCAACCGCATGGTCGAAAGCGGCGTGCAGGGCGTTGACTTCGTTTCGATCAATACGGATATGCAGGCGCTGAACTTTTCTCAGGCCGGCACCAAGATCCAGATCGGTGAAAAGCTGACCAAGGGACAGGGTGCGGGCGCAAACCCGGAGATCGGCCGCAAGGCTGCGGAGGAAAGCAAGGAGCAGATCGCCGCGGCGCTGCAGAACACCAATATGGTTTTCATCACCGCCGGCATGGGCGGCGGCACCGGTACGGGCGCGGCACCGGTCGTGGCGCAGATCGCGCGCGAGATGGGGATTCTGACAGTTGGCGTTGTCACCCGCCCGTTCGCGTTTGAGGGCAAGAAGCGTCTGGAGCAGGCGCTGGGCGGCATCGACGAGCTGAACAAGAACGTGGACTCGCTTGTTATCATCCCGAATGAGCGCCTGAAATACGTATCCGAGCAGAAGATCACCTTCAAGAATGCGTTTGAGATCGCGGACGGCGTGCTCCGTCAGGCGGTTGCCAATATTTCCGAGCTGATCACCGTGCCGGGCTTCATCAACCTGGACTTTGCGGACGTCACCTCGGTCATGAAGGACGCGGGCTATGCACATATCGGCACCGGCCGCGCGGCTGGGAAGGACAAGGCCGCCGAGGCCGCCCGCATGGCGATTTCCAGCCCGCTACTGGAAACCTCGATCGATATGGCGCACGGCGTTATCGTTTCGGTCATCGGTTCGGACGATATCGGTCTGGACGAGGTGGAAACTGCGGCGACCATGGTGCAGCAGGCAGCGCATCCGGATGCGCACATTATTTTCGGTGCGTTCATTGACGATACGATGGATGACGAGATCCGCGTTGTTGTTATCGCGACCGGCTTTGACAGCGTGCCAAACTCTGCGAAGATGGATATGGATGGCAGGGCAAACGAGCCCGCTGCGAACACCGGTTTGTTCACCGAGGCGTCTACTGCCGCGGCAGAGGACAAGCCCGCACCGGCAAAACCCCAGTCCAGTGAGCTTGGCTCGGATGACGCCGCGTTCGACGTGCTGATGCGTATTTTCGACAAGGATCACCGTTGATTCCCCGGGTGCCATACAGATGAAGTAAAACAGCCCTGAAAAGGGCTGTTTTGGTCTGAAATGACCGTGTAAAATTCTTGTAAAAGGAGTGTGATCACCGTGAGTGCCGACCCTGGAAGTAGTAAAAAGAAAAACACTCGCGGTGGCGCGCCTGTGTGACGCTGCCGCTGAAAGGCGGTAAGATATGGTTGAATACTACAAGACGATCGACGGCCGTGTGACCGAAATCGGCGGTTTTACCGAGGGCTGCTGGATCAATATGGTGCATCCCAGTTCGGATGAGCTGGAAGCGATTTCCCGCGCGGCGCATGTGGAAGAGGAGTTTGTCCGCGCGGCGCTCGACCCGGAGGAAAGCTCACGACTGGACACGGAGGACGATCAGCTTCTGATGATCGTGGACATTCCGATGGTGGAGAAAAGCTCGGTGGAGGACGGCGGGCAGATGTTCAGTACCCTGCCGATGGGCATTGTGGTAGCGCATAATGCGGTTATCACGGTCTGCCTGGAAGACAGCATTATCCTGCGCTCGATCGCGGAAGGAGCTGTCAAAGGCGTGCATACCGCGCTGCGCACACGCTTTGTGTTCCAGATCCTGCTGCGCGTGGCGGGACGGTTCCTCAAAAACCTGCGCATGATTGAGCGCGACTTTACGCGTATCGAAAAGCGGTTGTATGATTCGCTCCAGAACGAGGAGCTGATCCAGCTGCTTGGGCTGTCCAAATCGCTGGTCTACTTTTCCGCATCCCTCAAGGGCAACGAGGTCACCATGGAAAAGGTGCTGCGCGGCCGTGTGCTCAAGCTGTATGAGGACGACCGCGACATCCTGGAGGACGCGCTGATCGAGATTCGCCAGGCCATTGAGATGGCCGGTATCTACTCGAGCATTTTGTCCGGCACGATGGACGCATACGCGTCGGTTGTTTCCAACAACCTGAACATCATCATGAAGGTGCTCACGGTGTTGACCATCATCATGACCATCCCGAATATCATTTTCGGATTCTATGGCATGAATATCGGAGGAGAGGCTATCCCAGGGGATTTCTTCTGGTGGATTCCGCTGCTGATTTCGGCAGCCGCATGCTTCTTTGCATGGTTCATGCTCAAGAAGAAAAATCTGTATTAAGAGGGCGCCGCACAAGCGGCGCCTTTGCTTTGCCTGAATTTGACAGGGACGGTTTTCCTTTATATAATAGAACCGCAGAGATAAAAACACGGTCCGGTTGGTAGTCCGGACGCGGCGGAGAAAGCGCCGTCAGTAACCTGCCTCCTTGGTTGTCCGTTCTCTGTGCGCAAGGACGAAAAAAGGAGGAAATTCTTATGCGCACAGTGACTTGCCGGATCACCGTATATTTTGACGACCCATTCTGGGCAATGCTGTATGAACGGGAAAGCGGCGGCTGGTACGAGGTGAGCCGCACCGTATTCGGCGCGGAGCCGAAGGATTATGAAGTGTATGCCTTCCTGCTGCAAAACTGGCGGCGGCTGCGGTTCAGCCCGCCGGTGCGGGAAGAGAAGCATACGCCCAAGCCGGACAATCCTAAGCGCCGCCAGCGCGCCGCCCGCAGGACGGTGAAGCAGGCGAGCGTGGGAACCAAAGCGCAGCAGGCGCTTGCCGCGCAGCGCGAGCAGAGCCAGCAGGCGCGCCGCGTCCGCACGCGGGAGGAGAAGGAACGCGAAGCAGAAGAACGGTACGAAAAGCACCGGCAAAAGCGCAGGGAAAAGCATAAGGGGCACTGAAGAGTGCTCCTTATGCTTTGCAGGTAAGTAAGCGTCCTTTGTCAGGACTGTAATCAAGAAGGCGTCCGTCGTCGGGAAAAAAGATGCCTGCAAAAATCTTAAGAATTTCCTGCGGAAATCGCTCCGCTTTCCATGTTATACTATGGTATCCTCAAGCGGCAGAATGTGACAGAAAAGTGTGATGAATTTTGCGGAAAAATTTTTATGA
>DXDO01000056.1 GCA_019115425.1 Candidatus Agathobaculum merdigallinarum
AGCATCTGGTCAACCAGCGTGGTTTTGCCGTGGTCAACGTGCGCGATGATCGCAATGTTGCGCAAATCGTTACGAACCATATCTATTCCTCCATCTGCGGATAATTTTCGTGCAGATAATATTATACCCGCTTTTTGGTAGGTTTTCCACCTGTGTAATTGTCAAAAATGGCGCAATGAATGGGCGAAAAACTGTCGATATTTGCGATTTTGCGCCTTTTCGGGCGGCTTTATCAGGGAAGAAAAAAGGCGGGCGCGGAAGGCGCACGCCGTTGGGGGTGTTGTAAGACCTGAGCGGTTTTGATATAATAAACAGGAATACAGCTACTCCTGCGGCGCAAGCTGATACACGAGCGACAGGGCGGTACGGAAGCCCTGCCGGAAGCAGTCCTGCGCATAGATCGCGTGCGCGAGGGTGCACTCGTCGAACAGGCGGAGCAGCGCACGGCGCTGTTTGCGGGAAAGGCCTCGGGCGAGTGCAGGATATTGCGGGAATTCATGGAGACAAGGCGGCATTTTGAGTTCCTTCATGCAGTAGAGGGAGAAGAGTTCGTCAAGTGGGTTGTTCATGGGGTACAACTCCTTCAATTTGTATGATCATAGATTATCATACAAAATGAATGATGTCAAGAGGGATTGCAATGGATTACATTCAAAATTTACGAAAGATCAGAACAGCCCGCGGCTGGTCGCAGGTGGAACTGAGCAAAGCGATCGGTCTGGGTGGTTCCACCTATGGGCTGTATGAGACTTATCAGCGCAAGCTGGATGTTGATACGCTGCTCAAATTATGCGAGGTGTTGCAGGTCACTCCTAACGAAGCTCTTGGCTTTGAGGAAGAGGGGTAACGTTGTACCCTTTCCAAAGCGGGATAAAAGTGCCGCTGCGCGCGGCAGGCGCACAAGAGGGGAGACACCGATGGTTTCTCCCCTCTTGCGAATCACCCCTTTTCCTTTAGGACGCGCTGCGCGCGTAAGAGTAAGTAACGCATTACAGTTGCCGCCCATTTGCTATGTCAGGGTAAGCGGGACGGCTGCCACCCCGTAGGGCGCGACGACCCGGCGCGCCAAATGCAGCGTCCATATCCCGTAGGGGCGCGCACTGCGCGCCCGATCCCGCGCCGGACGGACCATGCCCAGCGGTGGTTGCCACCCCGTAGGGGCGCGCATCGCGCGCCCGCACAGCACCCCGGTCGGAGCGTCGCCTTCACGAAAGCGGCAGGTGCAAGTCTTACATCGCCAGCACTTCCGCCTTTCAGGGATGGCGTATCAGAGAGCCGCCGCGACGTTATCGCAAATCAAATTTTTCCACAGTATGTGGACAAATTTGTTTGCGGTCGCGGGCAGACGCAAACATCCCCCAGCGGGGGTGATTCGCAAGAGGGGGCGAAGCGCCCCCTCTTGTGCGCCCGCGCCGCGTAGGCGCTCGTTCCCGCCCGCGATGCGCGGGCAACACGCTTTGCCTTGTCAGGCTCCCTGTTGAGGGCGAACACCACGCGGGCGCGCAATGCGCGCCCCTACGGCTGGCGACTTGGCGGGCCGTATTCCTGCCGCCCGCAGGCGCACGGTTTACGCAAATTTCCGATTTTAGCTATAGAAATGCTATAGGCCGTGTGCTATAATGATTTCACAATATAAAACAGAGATAGAGGAATAACCGTATGAAAGGAATCATTCTTGCCGCGGGAAAAGGCTCCCGCCTTTACCCCATGACGCGGCCGGTCTGCAAGCCGCTTCTTCCGGTCTATGACAAGCCCATGATCTACTATCCGCTTGCGGTTTTGATGCAGGCGGGCATCCGCGATATCCTGATTATCATCCCGCCCGGAGAGGAGGGCCCGTTTTACCGCCTGCTCGGCTCCGGCGGCCGGTTCGGCGTCAACATCACCTATGAGGTACAGGATGTTGCGCGCGGCATCGCGGACGCGCTGCTGATCGGCGAACAGTTCGTCGGCACGGACGATGTCTGTCTAGTGCTGGGCGACAATATTTTCTACTCGCCGGATTTTGAGAATTACCTCAATCAGGCGCTTGCGCTGGGCGAGGGCGCGTGCGTATTCGGCTATTATGTGGATGATCCGCGCGCGTTCGGCGTGGTCGAGTTCGACGGGCAGGGGCGCGCGGTCTCGATCGAGGAGAAGCCGCGCCATCCCAAATCCAATTATATCGTGCCCGGCCTGTATTTCTATGATAACGACGTCATGGAGATCGCGCACAACTTAAAACCCTCTGCGCGCGGCGAGCTGGAGATCACAGACGTCAATCTGGAATATCTGCGCCGCGGCAAGCTGCATGTGGTCAAGCTGGATCGAGACTTTGTCTGGCTGGACGCGGGCACGGCGGAAAATCTGCTGTCCTCCTCGCAGGAGGTCAAGCGCGTGCAGGATGAAACCGGACGCTATATCGCCTGTCTGGAGGAGATCGCCTACCAGCGCGGCTACATCGGCCGGCATACGCTGCTGCGCCATGCTGCGGATTTGAACAAAACGTTGTATGGGCGCTATCTGGAGTGCCTGTAAAGGAGAAAAACAGCAATGCCAGTTTATACAGAAACCAAAACCTACCGCACCAAGGCCCACATGGGCATGATCGATGTGACCGATGATTTCCGTGCGGCGGTCAGAAACGCATGCCGCAATACGGGCATGAAGTCGGGCATTATCACCGGCTTTACCACCGGCGGCGTTGCCGGCCTGACCACGCTGGAGTTTGAGCCGGGCATGGTGCATCATGATCTCAAGGCGGCGATGGATGTGTTTTCGCCCTATACGGACGAGACCGGCCGCGTCATCCACTATCACCACCACGATACCTGGCACGATGACAACGGCTCGTCGCACATCAAGGCGGCGCTGCTCAGCCCGTTCATTGTGATCCCGTTTGTGGAAGGGGAGATCACCATCGGCCCGTGGCAGAATCTGACGCTGGTCGAGTGCGACACGCGCGACCGGACGCGGGATATTGTATTTCAGGTGATGGGAGAATGAGTTTCGCTGGAACCATACAGGTTCCAGCGAGAAGGGACACACCGCGCAGAGCGCGGATGCGTCCCAGACGCGATGTTTGCGCGCCGCAGGCGGCACACAAAATCGCGCACTGGTATCAAAACCTCCGGCAAAGCCGGAGGTTTTGATGAAAATGGCCGCTATGCGGCCATTTTTCTGTTTTATGCGCGCCGGAGACATGTTTTATGTTCTGTATTCGGCGCATAAGTTGACAAATACCGGGGAAAACGGTATGCTGAAAACAAGAGTATTTTGCTTTATGGAAAAGAGGGATGAATATGTCGAGTCAGAGTATTATTTTCCCGACCGCCGCCAACCGAAAACTGCATGCGACTGAGGAGATCGCGGGTTTTGGGGTGCGCCCCGGCCTGTTTCTGGTGAACGGTGCGACGATCGTGCCCGGCGGCATCAGTTTCACCATCCATTCGATTGGCGCGACGGGCTGTGAACTGTGCCTGTTCCACCGCACCGAGCAGCAGCCCTATGCGGTGCTGCCCTTTCCCGACCGTTTCCGCATTGGCAACACCTGGTCGATGATCGTGTTCGGGCTGGATATCACGGAATTTGAATATGCTTACCGCATGGACGGGCCGTATGACCCCGAACGCGGCCTGCTGTTCAACAAGACCAAATTTCTGCTCGATCCGTATGCCCGTGCGGTGACCGGACAGAGCCTTTGGGGTGAGCGTCCGTCCGCGGATACCGCGTACCATGCGCGCGTGGTTCAGGATGTCTTTGACTGGGGCGATTTCAACGATACCCATGTCCCGTTTCAGGATATGGTGATCTATGAGCTGCATGTGCGCGGTTTTACGCAGCATCCCTCCTCGGGCGTGGAGCACCCGGGCACCTTCGCAGGGCTGATGGAAAAGCTGCCCTATCTCAAAAAGCTGGGCGTCAACACGGTTGAGCTGATGCCGGTGTTCGAGTTTGACGAGCTGGCGGATGAGCGCGTGGTGGACGGTAAGCGCCTGATCAACTACTGGGGCTACAATACGGTGTGCTATTTCGCGCCTAACACGGGCTATGCGGCCGCGGTTGAGTTCAACCGCGAGGGCACGGAACTCAAGACCCTGATCCGAACCTTCAAAGCCAACGGCATTGAGGTCATTCTGGACGTAGTGTTCAACCACACCGCCGAGGGCAATGAGCACGGCCCGTTTTTCTCCTTCAAGGGACTGGATAACAATGTTTATTACATGCTCACGCCGGACGGCAAGTATTACAACTTTTCCGGCGTGGGCAACACGCTCAACTGCAACCATCCCATGGTAAGGCAGTTTATTCTGGACTGCCTGCGCTATTGGGCGGTCGAGTACCGCGTGGACGGCTTCCGCTTCGATCTGGCGAGCATCCTCGGCCGCGATGAGGACGGCGGTCCGCTCTCCGAGCCGCCCCTGCTCGAAAGCCTGTCGTTTGACCCGATTCTGGGTCGTGTCAAGCTGATTGCGGAGGCGTGGGACGCGGGCGGCATGTATCAGGTCGGCTCGTTCCCATCCTGGAACCGCTGGGCGGAGTGGAACGGCAAGTACCGCGACGATCTGCGCCGCTTCCTCAAGGGCGACGACCGGCTGGCGCAGGCCGCTGTGCAGCGCATCTGCGGCTCGCCCGATCTGTACCCGCCCGAGCAACGGCAGAACGCTTCGGTCAACTTTCTGACCTGCCACGACGGATTTACATTGTACGACCTGTATGCCTACAACGAAAAGCACAATCAGATGAACGGCTGGGACAACACGGACGGCGCGGACGACAACAACAGCTGGAACTGCGGCGCGGAGGGCGAGACCGACGATCCCGCGATCAATGCCCTGCGCAGTCGTTTGCGCAAAAATGCGTTCGCGGTATTGCTGTGCAGCCGTGGTGCGGCGATGTTCCCAGCGGGGGACGAATTTGGCAACACGCAGTTCGGCAACAACAACCCCTATTGTCAGGATAATGAGATCTCCTGGCTGGACTGGGGGCGTCTGGATACCCACCGCGATCTGTTCGAGTTCGTGCAGGGGATGATCGCGCTGCGGCGCGCGCACCCCATTCTGCGCGGCGCGACCGGCCCGGCCGCCTGCGGCTGGCCGGATGTTTCGCTGCACAACGGCGGCGCGTGGAACGGCTGGATGGACGGGGAAACGCGCCAGATCGGCGTATTGTTTGCGGGGAAACATCCGGAAGGGGAGGGCGACGATATCGTCCTGCTCGCCATCAACGCCCACTGGGAGCCGCACGATCAGCATGTGCCCGAGCCGCCGAAGGGGATGCGCTGGCGGTTGACCGTACACACGGCGTGCGAGCGTCCGTTTGAGCCGGACACCTCGTTTGACGGCGCGGCATTCACGTTGGGCGCGCGTTCGGTAGCCGTGCTGGTCGCGGAAAGCGTCTGAAAAGCGCATCTGCAGATATGGCAGAGACGATAAAAGCCGCGGGGCAGCTGCCCCGCGGCTTTTATCTTTATTTTCACACTGATGGGAAGGAAGCGGCGCCGGTTCCGCCGTGGCTACGCAGCGGATCGGAAATGTGTGTGCGGGCATGCTCCGCGCCCGTGAAAAAGAAGGAGAAAAGGAGGTGTGGCCGGCACGCTTCAGAGATCAGTGGGTGAAAAACGAACTTACTTGGAAGCCTTGGCAGCGCGGATGGCGTCGATCATCATCGGAACAACCTTGAACAGGTCGCCGCAGATGCCGTAGTCCGCTACGTCGAAGATCGGAGCGGAGTCCGCCTTGTTGACCGCTACGA
>DXDO01000057.1 GCA_019115425.1 Candidatus Agathobaculum merdigallinarum
ATCTCCCTGCGGTATAGTACCACATTGTCCTTACGGGCGGCGTTTCCTTCACTGACAAGGATGTTGCCAATACCGCTTCCGTTTTGATAGAGGGGGATGATCGTGATCGAACTGTTTACAGGGAAACTACCATTTATACGAATTGTGATCGAGGTTCTCGTAAAGGTATCTACTGAAGCTTGGCCTTTACCGTTTACAACAGCATCGCCTTTATACGGCCTATATTCCAGAGGCTGATCTGCGCTATCACGATCACGGTAGTAGAGGGGCTTATCAAAGTTTACCGTAATGTATGTTTGCCGAACCCAACTTGGATTGGTGCCAACGGGGCTGGTGGCGACCGATACAACGCGCGGAGGCTCCAGATCTACTACGCGGATATTCGTGACCGCACGGAACACGGGATCACCGCCCTGCCGGTTTCTGGCGCCGACAATCAGCACATAGGGCGTGTTCGGTACAAGTTCGGAGGAATCCACAAAATCCCTTACGTCCGTTCCAGCGGTGGTAACGCCGGTTAACGGGCTGCTGCCTGCCTGAGCGGTCGGAATGCCGTTGGTACCGCCCTGAATCAAATTCCAGAATTCCATCTTTCGGTCAGAATCGACGATAGGATCGGTGTTAAAGGTATTGTTCTCCATTGCTTGCAGCACGGTAGTTTGGCTTGAGCCAGTCGGTCCATCCATGGGCTCGTCGTAGTCGGACGGATAACCGTTGCCGCCCTGCATATAGAGGGCCCAGTAGGTCTCCACATCAATGGTAGCCGCCGACTGGGATTTGACGCGGTAATAAGCGTTGTCCGCGCTCTGCGCCAGCGCCTCCAGAACCGGCGACGCCACATTGCCGGTGTCGAATTTATAACACATCACATGGGAGGGATATGCATAGGAGCCCATAAGGACGAAATAAATGTAGTATGTGGTCTTGGGTGTAAGGTTTTCAATGGTAAAGGTTCCCATGCCGCTGCCGAGACGGTAGTCGAAGTTGCCGTACCGGTATCCGGCGCTCGTATCGTAATAAGTGGATGGGTTCATGATCATGCTGGCGTTCGGATAGGTGATTCCCTGATCTTTACCGGGGCGATCCGGCTCGTTTTTCGAATCGCCAATATCCAATACGGTGATGGAGGGATCTGGGTCCAGATTTCCCTCGGGCGCTGCGACATAATAGAGCGTGCCGTCGCGGTCCAGCTGGTAATCAATTCTGGTTACGGAGTCGCCGGGCGTCGCGCGGGGATAGGTTGTAACAAAATTCGGCGCGGACTGGTTGGTCAGACGAATCTCAATTTCAAACGGATCGGGATTACCGATCGAGGAAAGAGGCAGGCCGGAGCCTACATCCTCGCTGAACGATTCATTGCTGATAATACCCTGAACCAGGTTCCGCAGATCAGGGCGTGCGCCGGTGACACAGAATACCTTGAAATTGACGTCCGCGTCCCACACCTGATCGTTACCTTCGCCATTGATTGATTTTATTTCGATCGCATACTCATAGCCCTCGAGCGGGATTTCCAACAGCTGTGGATAGTCGTTCATGTCAAGGCCGGTGGCCTGATTATAGCTTACGCCGACCCATTCATACTGCGGCGCATAAGCGATGGCGAAGGAAGCGTCACCGCCTGCGGCTTTCTGAACCAGTTTCCAACTACCGTCGGGCCGTGTGCGTTCGTACAGGTTGAAAACAATGCTGGTATCGGCGGCAATAATCAGGTCATAATACGCATTCTTGGATGCGTTCTGGGTCGTGCCGGCATATGGGATCATGGAGAACGTGGCATCAACCGAAACATCGCTATCACCTACCTTGATTTGCACTTGATCCAGTTGGTTAAAGTCCACCTGTGCGTCCAGCACGCGGAAGGACTCTACCTGCGTATCGCGTCCCATATTGTTGCTGGAAGAGTCCGTGATGAAATTCAGCACAAACTGATAGGTCACGCCGCTTTGCAGATTGAGCGCTTCGGTGTCGAACGTGACCTCGGTCTGGCCTTCTTCGTTCAGCTCCACGGAAATGTTATCCAAGCCGTATTCACCCAAGTTCAGCTGGACCTTCTTATCGGGGGAATTGATGTCCAGATTGTTCAGCGTGAACATGCCTTCGATGATTTCAAGCCAGGTTACGGTCTCTTCGCCGTCGGTGCCGGCAACGGGGAACTCGCGCGTTCCATCTTTCGCCTGCTGGTACATCTCGACCAGCGACATACGCGTTTGGGTGCTGAAAATATCCTCGCTGAATACCAGTGTGATGTCGGTATCGGCAAGCGGGATATTGTCCGCGTTGGCCTGCGAGAATCGCTGCTCGACCAGGGTAGGCGCATTGTTGTCCAGCGTTTTCGCATTTTCGATCACAGTGATCTCGGACATGTTGCCGGAATCATCTTCCGCGACAAAATAGATGTCATAGGCGGTTTCCGGCTCCAGACCGTTCATGTTGAAACTGTTGGGGGTGTTTTCCCTGGCGTTGAACGAACCGCTGGTAAGCGCATACATACCGCCTTTGATCTGCAGCTGCTTATCGAGCAGGATCGCATCTTCGTCCGACAGGCCGGGGTTTTCCACGGGATAATCCGTTCCGTGGCGAACGATCGCCCAGTATACCTTGCCATCCTCATTGATTGCAGAATCGCCGGTCAGGCTGTTGTTGTTGATCTCTGTAATGCGGGGATAGTTGGTCAGGAAAACGGGCGGGGTGCGGTCCGCGGTCTCGACGGATACGCGGATGACATTCGAGTCGTTGATGCCGTCGGTCAGGAAGAAATAAGCGTCGTACTCGGTCAACTCCTGAAGGGCGTCCTTCGCGCTTTCGTTGATGGAGCCCATGCGGATGCTGTCCTCTTCGCTGCGGACCACGCGGCGGCTGCCGGAGTCGATCGCGCCGCTCAGAGAACCGTCCTTAAACTCGTTGGCGGTGGGCGCATCCATGCCGCTCAGATAGATCGCCCAGTACAGGGTGCAGGTCTTGGTCGGCGCAACGTCGAAATCAACATAGGTGTCCTCGATCGTAGTGGCGCGGGGATAGCCGGAAGCAAACGCGGGGCGGCTGTTATCCGGCGTGGTAAAGTAAACATTCTTTACTTTGCTTTGATCCTCGCGTCCGTCCACCAATACGGCGGAAAGCACATACGAGGTATCGATGGACAGGCCGGTAATGCGCTGGGACAGATCCTCGTTGGCGTTGCTGACGGCGATGTTGCCGCTTCGCACGATATTTGCGCCGTAGCTGGGCGGATTGATCAGGTCGGAAGCGGACAGGGGACCGTCGCCGCTCAGGCGGACCGCCCAGTACAGCGTGCCGGGTTTATTGGTCTGGAAGGTGGCCTGCGCCTGATTGGGAGCGAGATCGTCAAGGCGCGGATAGCCGCTCAGGATGCGGGGAAAGTCGGACATCTGCTCGCCGAGCGTACTGTCCATAATGATGCCGTCAATATCGGCTGTGATGCCGGGGCGGATATGGATGATATCCGGCAGCATCTCGACGACACAGCCGGGCGCGTTGACATTCAGTATGCCGATATCGCCCTCGCCGCGGACGGTGGTCGCCGTGTCAAGGTTCAGCACCTCGACCGTCGCGCCCTGCGCAATGGTGATTTCGGTGCCGACAGCGTTTTCGTCAACGGTCAGCTGCTCCACCGTACCGCTGCCGACAGTGATGCGGGAGTCAGGAGTCATGGTGATGACCTCGTGGATATTGCCCGACAGGTCGAGCTGCGTGCCGTCCTCGCCGTCCACCTCGATGTACTGGAAGCCATAGTCGCCGGTGGAGCGGTTTTCCAGATAGGTGTCAGTGCGGACGTATACACGGCCGATATCGGTATCGCCGACCGACCGGATGGTGACATATTGGTTGGTCAGGCTGTCCACGATCATTTCGGGCGCGGTGCTGTTTTTCAGGATAATACTGCAATCGCCCTCGTTACTTTCGCCCGCGCCGCTGGCAATGATGCTTCCATATACGGTAACATTGTTCAGCGTGACATATCCGAGGCCGACACCGCCTGTGATATACAGGTCGCCGGTCACTGTCATGTTTTCCAGCGTTACGCCCGAGGTCGAGACCATCAGATTGCCGGAAACGCTGTTGGAGTAGGTGCCGGGAGTCTGCACCGGTGTGCCGATCACGCGGACCAGCATGATGGCAACCTCGCCGCGTGTGATGTTGTCCAGCGGACGGAAGGTTCCGCCCGGGTCGCCGCGCAGGATGCCCTTTTCCACTGCGGCCTTGATATAGCCGCGGCTCCAGCTGCTGGCCTGCCGGCTGTCGGTAAAGGAAAGATCCTCGCCGGAAAGCGGCTGAAGCAGCAGGTTGCGGCATAACAGCGTTGCGGCCTGCTCGCGCGTCAGCGTGGAATTGGGAGAGGCCGCGGTGGCTGAAGAGCCGCGGAAATAGCCCGCCGTATAAGCGATGCTGATATCGTCATAGAACCAGTCGCGGGGGCGGACGTCGCGAAACGGCTGAGCGCCGGCTTTTGTGTAGCCGAACGCCCGGTTGAGCAGGGCGCAGAACTCCGCGCGGGTAATCGCTCTGTCGGGGTTCAGGTTGCCGGCGGAATCGCCGCGCATGATCCCCCAGGACACCAGCTTGTTGACCGCGCTGGTAGCGCTTGCGGACGCTGCCGCAGCCTCAATATTCCAAACAGGGGCCAGGCCGAGCAGCATTGCGGCACACAGCAGCAAGGCGCACAGCCGACGGCCGGTAGAAATCAGTTTCGTGGAAATTCGCTTCATGGTAACTCACCTTTTCTTGTTTTTTCACCTTGTCGCTTGGTTATGCGGAATGATGATGCAGGTCGTATTCAAAAATACATTCTTGAATCATGGCCTCTTCTGCGGGGAGTAGATCCACAAATTGGCAGGAATATAAATTGCTGCCGCTGGGCAGAGGGCGCAGCACCTTTAAGCGGACGAGCAACGGCGGCTCGGTACAGGGGAGTGCAATCTCAAATACCTGATCCGTCAGCAGGGGTTCCATACTGTAGATTGCGATGCCGCCGCAGCTGATATCCTTGCTGACAACAGGGAGCCGGAACAAAACGCCTGAAACGGGATAAAGATAGGTTTGGAATGACATCGGAATACGCAGATGCCGGCGCAGGCGTTCGTCGATCCGATCCTCCGCCCAAAAATAGAACTGATCACCGCGCAATCGCTCGACTTTGCCGCGCCAGGCCATGAATTCGGTAGAGTTTAGGCTGAGAATATTGATCGCGGGCAGGGATAAAAGGTCGATGGATGGCGTAGAGGTCAGCTCAAATATTTTTCGCTGGCCTTGCTGCTCCATTAAAATGGCGCTGGCGAGCGTCTGCTGGTTATCATCTAAAATGATAAATTTTTTTTCCGGCTGCCGACGGTTCATGGGTTTTCCTCCTTTACTGGTTGCCCTGCCCGCTGGCGGGGTTTTTGTGGGTTATTGGGATCAAAATGCAGGAAATATACATAGATATCGACAATGAAACGATAAAGCGACTCAGGGATTTCCTGCCCCAGCTGAAGCTGAGACAGCATCGTGGCAAGAGAGGTGTCTTCATACACGGGCACGCCGTTTTCCGCCGCAACCTCGACGATTTTCTCCGCCATGTATCCCATGCCCGAAGCGACGATGACCGGAGCGGGATTGCCGTTTTCATATTGCAGCGCCACTGCCTTGCGCGCCGGATTATGATCAGACTGCGACATTGATACTGTCCTTCCTTTCGAAAATTTTCGGAAACACCTCGGAGATCGCCAGAGGCTTTACCATGGGGGCGGCGCGCATGGAAGAAGCGTCCAGCCCCTCCTTCGCGGCCAGCGAAGCCATTTTTTCTTCAAACAATTCGGTAAACGGCGACAACTGCCGCGGACAGAGCAGGGAAGCCTCCACCTTGCTGTCGCGGAAGGTGATCACCAGATCAAACAGCCCCAGGTCCTGGATATCGAATTTGAGCAGCAGCCGCATGGCCCGCCCGCCGGAGGATTCGCCGTTCGCTTCATTCTCGGCATCGGGATCGACCCAAAGCTCGGAGAACATCATGCGTCCGTCCATCTCGACCGGAAGCATGGCGTGCATCAGCGGCATGTATACGCTTTGGTTGATCAGGATGGAATCCATCAGCGCCTGGAAGGTTTGCCGCAGATCGGCGCCGCCGTCGCCCCGCATGGCCTGTGAAGCGACCTGAAGCAGTTGCTCCGTGAGCGGCTGGGCGGGCTGGTTGGCGGAAGCGGCATTTTCCTGAAGGAAGAGCAGCAGGCGGCTTGCGTCCATATCGCCGAAATGGCGTTTCAGCGGCGCGTATCCGAGCAGCTGATAAAATGACTGCAGCATGCTCTGCGGCGAGCCGTTTTCATAGCGCGCGATATCCAGCAGCAGCAGCCCCATCAGGCTGCGCGAGATGCCGCGGTCATGGATCTGGGCTACATAATCCGACAGGTAGGGGACGATGGTGCCCTGCAGCAGGCGGAGCGCGCCGGCGCGGTTATTCTGCATCAGCAGGGAATTGAGCGAGGAAAGCTGCTCGCCCAGCGCCTCGCTGAAGCGGTTCGGCATGAACCAGGACATCTGCTGCAGCGTGCGCTGCAAATTGCGCTCAATATGCGCGGTAGAGGAAAAGTCGTTGTATTTTTTCAAAAACTGCAAAATATCGGCCTTGAGGCTGGCGGAGGGATTTTGCTGGAGGGCTTCGCGCAGGGCGTCGAAAAGCGGCCCGTGAAAGCGCGCCGAACCGGACAGCTGTCCCTTCAAAAGATTGAACAGTGCTTCGTCATCCACTGAGAGCATCTGGAGCAACTGCGCGATTTCGTGGCTGATTCCGGCGGTCAGGCCGGATGTCACAAGTGTGCCCTGACGCGAGGTAAGAAAATGAGCCATCAGCTCGGCTACCGTGCCGGATGAGCGGAGCTCTTTCAGAAACGCCTGAAAGTATGAGTCATACCGGCGCGCCGATTCCGCAGTGGCCGTGTCCTGCCGGTCGGTGCGGGCATCCGCGCGGCCGACCCTGCTGGGATCGGGGATGTTCTGGATATGCGGATCGTTTGGCGTGATGGGAGAACGGTATGTATTATTTCCTTCCTGCCCGGGGACAGGATTGGTTACGCTTGTAATATTCGGCATGGCGCTGCTCCATTTCTCAACAGAATTTTATTTAACTATCTTAATTGATACAAAATCTGGTCGAAGATAATAAAAAGAGATGTATAAAAATTTCGAAAGGGTGAACCTCATGGGGAATAATGGAGATAGTATCCTGGAGATGTATTTGTATGATACAAACTCCCTGCTGGATCAGCTTGACACAATCATGCTGGAGGCTGAGCAGGAAGATTCGCTATCGCAGGACAATGTCAATGAGATTTTTCGGATTATGCATACCCTGAAAGGGTCTGCCGCTATGATGGAATATGAACCGTTGATGACCATCGCGCATCGCATCGAAGATCTGTTTTACATGATCCGTGAGGGAACGATGGAGGTCATACCGGAGCAGGATCGGCCGCAGCTGTTCGATCTGCTGTTCCAGTCGATCGACTACTTCCGGACAGAGGTGAAAAAGATCGAAAATGGAGAACCTCTTTCTAAAAATATCGACAGCTTCCTTGCTGCAATTAATATGTTCATTGACAAAATTCAAAAGGACAAAACAGACGGGCAGGAGCAGCCGGCGGCATCCGGAGCCGAGGGGGAAACAAGCGGACAGTCTGTCGCAGCGGATCCGGCTTACCGCTTTACACTGCGGGTTTATCTGGATGAAGGCTGCGGGATGGAAAACCTGCGTGCCTTTATGGCGGTAAACGATGTAAAGGAACAGTGTCAGGACTTTACCTTTGAACCGACCGATATGGAGACCGATTCGGGGCTTGCGGCGCAGATCGCGGAGAGCGGCTTCATGATGCACTTTGCCAGCCCTGAGGATCGCGACAAGGCGATCCAGATTGTGGCAGGTCTTGGCTTTGTGAAAACATATGAGGTAATCGACGAAGCGGTGGCGCTGGAGCCGACGGCTGTTCCGGAGGAATCGGGAACGGATCGGGAAGAAAAGGTGCAGATGGTCAAGGTGGCCGACACCTCTTCTGAAAAGAAAAAAGATGATGCTGCCACCCATGGAACGGGACATCAGGTTAAGCAAAGCCTGATCAGCGTCAACCTGTCCAAGCTCGATCAGCTGATGGCGGTCGTGGGAGAGATCGTGATCACGGAAGCCATGGTAACCGCATCGCCCGATTTGAAAAAACTCGACGGCGTCAAGCTGGATAACTTCAATAAATCGGCCCGCCAGCTTCGCAAGCTGACGGATGAGCTGCAGGATATCTCCATGTCGCTGCGTATGGTTCCGGTGTCCGGCACATTCCAGAAAATGCGCCGCATTGTGCGCGATATGGGGCAAAAGCTGGGGCGTCCTGCTCATTTGACGATTGTGGGCGAGGACACCGAGATCGACAAAACGATCGTTGACGCGATCAGCGATCCGATCATGCACATTGTCCGCAATTCGATGGATCACGGCATCGAGCCGGATGAGGAGAGCCGCATCCGCGCGGGCAAGAACCCCGAGGGCGAGATCATATTATCCGCGCAAAACACGGGCAGCGAGGTCATCATCAAGATCGAGGACGACGGCGCCGGTGTCGATTATGACGCGGTACTGCGCAAGGCGATCAATCAGGGTCTGGCAAATCCGGATATAGAATACAGCCCGCGGGAAATCATCAATTTCCTGATGATGCCGGGCTTCTCCACCAATACGGAGGTTACGGAATACTCAGGCCGCGGCGTCGGAATGGACGTGGTGAAGAAGAATGTCGAAGCCGTCGCGGGCGTGGTGCTGATGAGCAGCGAACCCGGCAAAGGCACCTGCACAACGCTTAAGATCCCGCTGACGACCGCGATCATGGATGGAATGGAAGTTGCTGTGGGCGACTCCATCTTTACAATACCCATTCAGAATATCCGTCAGTCCTTTAAGGCAAAGGAAAGCGAGATCGTTTACGATGCAATGCAGGGTGAAATGATCAACCGAATGGGGAACTTCTATCCGATCCTGCGGCTGTATGAATCCTTTGGCCTGACGCCGAAGGCTGCCGGCACGGAGGACGGCATATTTGTGTGGGTGGAGACCAGCGAAACATCGTACTGCCTGTTTGTGGATGAGCTGCTGGGCGAACAGCAGGTGGTTATCAAGCCGCTGCCGTCCTATCTCAACAGCTTTGGGATCAAGGATGCAGGAATCGTCGGCTGCACGATTCTGGGCGACGGGAATATCAGCCTGATTCTGGATGTGGCCAGCCTGCTGGGCTCGTCCTCCGGATTTTGAAACTTTGGAAAAGAGAGGTTGCAAAACAATGTCTGATGAAAATATGTTGTTCGCAACAGAAGAAGAGCAGCTTCTGGCGCAGGAACGCAACGCTGCGGATGAGGTTGCAACGCGTAAATTCTTGACCTTCCGCTCGAATAACCTGCTCTTCGGGATCACGGCGGAGGATGTAATTGAGATCATAACCAATTATCCCGTTACGCGGGTGCCGATGGTGCCGTCGTATGTCAGCGGCATCATCAATCTGCGCGGGCAGACGATACCGCTGATTGATATCCGCAAGCGTTTGTGCATGGAGCCGATTGACGTCAACTGCATCATCGTACTGAATGTCAATGAGATGCAGATCGGTATTCTGGTGGATACGGTCGATCAGATTGTTGACGTGCCGGTAGAATCGATTTTGCCAGTTCCCGCCCATAATGCGCAGAAGTATGTTTCGGGTATGTCCCAGCTGCCGGACGGCAGCGGCACGATGCTGGTGCTGGATTGCGCGCTGCTGCTGTCGGACTGATTGGGATGAATAAATAAGTGATAGGGATGAAACGGATATGATGCAGTTAACGGATTCGGATTTTAACCGTTTGGTCCGCTTCATGCAGGAGAATTATGGGATAAACCTGAAGCAGAAGCGCTTGCTGATCAACAGCCGCCTGTCCGCATCTTTGCAGGCGCAGGGCTATACCAGCTTCAAAAAGTTTGTCGATGATCTGCTTAACCGGCGCGATGGGAAGCAGGTAGAGTTCCTGCTGAATAAATTGACAACGAATTATACCTATTTCATGCGCGAAAAAGAGCATTATGACTATTTTATGAAGGTTATTTTGCCGGAGATCACGCAGAAAAACAAAAAGAAAAAGGTTCTGTCCATCTGGAGCGCAGGCTGCTCGACCGGCGAGGAACCTTATAATATCTCCATGTGCATCAAGGAGTATCTGGGCACGCAGGCGTCGGCATGGGACACCCGTGTGCTGGCGACCGATATTTCACAGCGCGTGCTGATCGAGGCGCAGGACCCGTCGTATCAGCTGCCGGCGGACGTGTCGCCGGCATGGCGGAGCAAATATTTTATAAAGCGGAACGACGGCAGCGATATGTATACGATAACGCCGGAGCTGAGAAAAAATGTGATCTTCCGGACATTCAATCTGATGGAGCCGATCCGCTTTAAGCTGAAGTTTGATGTGATTTTTTGCCGCAATGTAATGATTTATTTTGAGCAAAGCACAAAAGATGCGTTGATACAGCGGTTCTATGATGCGACCAATCCGGGCGGATATCTTCTGATCGGGCATTCCGAGAATATCAGCAAGGAAAGTGCGTATCATACGGTGCGCCCTGCGATTTTTCGGAAAGAATAAAACGCGAAAGGACTGGGAAAATGGCACTTGGCACAAAGAAGATCAGAGTGTTGCTGGTAGACGACTCTCTGCTGGCACGCCATATCATAAGAGACGGCATACAAAGGGATGCGAATATCGAGGTGGTCGGCGAGGCGGTCAATGCAGAGGACGCGCGAAAAAAACTGCCGATTCTCAAGCCGGATGTGATGACGCTCGACGTCGAAATGCCGGGGATGAACGGCATTGACTTTGTCAAAAGCATTCTGCCGGAATATCCGATCCCGATTATTTTGGTCTCTTCGCTGAATCTGCGCGTGTTTGACGCTTTGTCGGTCGGCGCGGTCGATTTTGTCCATAAGCCGGAAACGGCGCGGGCAGGCTCCACGGAGAATTTTATCAACGAACTGATCACCAAGGTGAAAACGGCCTCGTTTGCGCATGTCAGACGGCCGCAGCGGTGGGCCAATCTGCCCGTTGTGAGTTCCTCGCTGAGCAAAACGGCTTTGGCCAATGAGGTGATCATCGGCCTGGGCGCATCCACGGGCGGCACGGAAGCAACGATCGAGGTGCTCAAACGGTTGCCTGAAAATACGCCGGGCATGGTCATTGTGCAGCATATGCCGCCGGGATTTACCCAGATGTATGCAGAGCGCTTGAACCGGATTTGCAAGATGCGCGTAAAAGAAGCCGAGAACGGCGATGTGATTGAGCGCGGCTGCGTTTTGCTCGCGCCGGGCGACAAGCAGATGCGCGTGGTGCGCACGGGAACAAAGTATACGGTTTCCTGCATGCCGGGGCCGAAGGTCAGCGGCCACTGTCCGTCGGTGGACGCCCTTTTCCTGTCCATGGCGCAGAGTGTCAGGTGTCAAATGGTGGGCATCATTATGACCGGCATGGGAAGCGACGGTGCGAAGGGCCTTCTGGAGATGAGAAAAAAAGGCGCTTTCACGATCGGACAGGACAGGGAGTCGTGTGTGGTATACGGCATGCCGATGGAAGCGTATAAACTGGGGGCGGTAGCGAAGCAGGCTTCATGTGAAAATATTGCGAATGTGCTGATCCAGCACCTTAATATTGCTGGCAAATGAATAATATTTAGGCGATAAACAAAAATTATCTTGTTTATCGCTTATTTTTATGCGCATCAGTCCGATAGTCTATTATAGATAAAAGCATATCTGAAAGAGTGTATGGACAGCAAATGATAATTTTTCTGGTAAACGATAATTGAGAAGGGGAGTTACCTGATATGATGATTGATAAGGCCAGAGGAATAACCCCTCTTCAAAGAGCAAGCGCTCGGAGGGAAGCGAGTGAGACACAGGCGAGCCGCGCAAGACAGTACGATCGGGTCGAATTGACAACGGAGCACGATTCCGAAGACGATCGTTTTGCAAAAATGCTGGCAAGCCGTATCGCACAGGAAGTGAGAACGCAGAGACCCGGAAACCTCACGCAGCTGCAGCAGCAGATTCAGACGGGCGGATATGAAATCCACGCGAATCAGCTTGCGACGCAGATACTGCTGTTTGGAGGTGGCCGGCTTGGTTGACAATTTTGAAGGCCTGACGGCGCTCATCAATGATCTGACGCAGACAGTGCAGGAATTGACGGAAACGCAGCATAAAGTGGTTGCCGCGGTGCGGTCGGATGATCTGGCGGCGTTGGGCGAATGTATGAAAAGCGAACAGGCGCTGTCCCTCAAGCTCCGCAATGCGGATCAGAAACGCGTGCAGCTGCAGGAGCGGCTGGGCGTGGGGCAGATTAAGCTGACGGAGCTGGAGGCTGCCGCGCCGGATGAGGAAAGCGGAGCGGCGCTGCGCCAAGCTGTGGAAACGCTCCGTTCCCAGTACCGCATCTTAAAAAGTGCGTCGGAGATTGCACGCTCCTCGCTGGAATGCAGCCTGCATGAGGTAGAAAAAATGATCTCAGGCATTGGGATCGATCCGGAGCAGGTTGCCAGCAATACTGCGCAGATCAGCGGGACACATACAGATTTTCATGCGTAACATTCATATTTGATGAGGAGGGAACGCTTTTATGGCGTGCTTTGGTGATTTTGCAGTAGCAAGACTGGGAATTCTCGCGGGCCAGACTGCGCTCAATATAACCGGTCAGAATATTTCCAATATCAACACGCAGGGCTATACGCGGCAGAGACTGGACCAGTACAGTTTTGTGACAAACAATGCTGGATTTTATCGCTCGGGCAATTCGGTAAGCGCGGGTTCGGGCGTTATGCTGGCCGGAGTGTCGCAGCTGCGCGACCCGTTTCTGGATATCCGCTTCCGCAAGGAGATGGCAAGCGTCGGTTCGGCGGGCGGCCTGCTGGATGGCTATGACAGTCTGGCAAGCATCATCGACGATGTAAACAAAGAAGGAATTACCAACAGCCTGGCGGGACTGTTCGACGCGATCGCAGACCTGAATGCCGATCATACCGGCGAGCAGGAGTTTGACACGCTGGTGCGAAAGGCTGCGGAAGAGCTGTGTACGCTGTTGAACACCACAGCTGAAAAGCTACAGCAGGAACTGGAAGGAAAAATCAAGGAATACAATGAAAATATCAAGGATGCGAATAACATCCTGACAAAGATTCAGGAGCTGAACGACCAGATCCGGACGGCGGACATCAATGGCGATCCGGCTCTGGAGCTTCGGGACCAGCGTAATCTGCTGATCGACGAGCTGTCTGAGTACATGAAGATCGATGTTACCTATTCGCAGGAGGATGTGGGTTCTGGCTATACGGTGGAAAAGCTGACCATCAAGATGGTCAACAATGAAACCGGAAAGCCGGGCGCAACCCTGATCGACGGCTCCAGCCGCGCAGAGATCACGGCTGACGCGGAATACTTCCTGAATACCAGCGAATTGGTCGATCTCAAGGGCAATCAGGTCTCCGACACCAGTTCGTACTTCCTGCTGAGCGGCCTGGAATTCGGTGCAGGTGCGACGAATGGACCGCGGAACGTTTCAGTGACCACAGGCGACGGCAGGACGATAAATTTTGACTTTCAAGTTGTGGCGCCGGCCGACCCCAATGATCCGGACGCTGTTGCGGCTGCGAGGGAGCAGACACTGGCAAATTTGAGGGATGCGCTGAACGGTGCGCTTGGCGGTGACTTCACGGTATCCTCTTCGGCGACCGGCATTACCATTAAATCCAACGGAACCGGTGGGAATGCCGAAACCATTGAATCGCTCGCTTTTACCGATGCGAATGCCGGCGTTTCGTTTACGCATCAAAAAGATATCCCGGCTGTGGCTTCCAATTCGGACCGAATTGAGGAAGGAGAAGGCTACGGCTATCTGGAATCCATGCGCCAAATCATAACGGGCGAGGGTTCGTTCCGCATGGACGGCGGCGATACCAGTATTCGCGGTATCCCGTACTATCAGAAATCGCTTGACGCGCTGGCCAATAAGCTGGCGACCGAGATGAACCGCATCAATACAACCCAACCGGATGGCACGGCGTTCGACCCGAATGTTGTCGATGGGGCGGGCAATCTGTTCGTGGCCGAGGGTGATGATGGGGCTAATCCCACCACCACCATCACAGCGGCCAATATCTCCATCTCCCAGGAATGGCAGCGGAATGAGGTCCATATCGTTACGACCACGGATCCGGATTTGAGTTCGGGCAACGACAATCTGACGCGCTTTGAATATCTGCGCGGTCAGGAGCTTGGCTTCAGCCCGATCGAAATTGCGCGTGAAAACGGCACGGGATTCCGTACGGGCAACTTGACGCAAACCGGAGCGGCGGGCCAGCCCCTGCAGGCAACCATCACTTATCTGGACAGCATGAACCAGAAGCATACGGTAACGATTGATTTCACAAGCGGCGCTGACGCGGATGACACAATGCAGGCGCTGGAGACTGCAATCAACAACAATCAGGAGCTTATAGACGCGGGCCTTACTGCAAACCAGAACAATGGATCGTCGCTTGTGATCTCCGGCCAAAACGGGGATGACGATACCCTGTGCAGTCTGGTAACGGATATCAACATTACCAATCCGGATGGAAGCGAAACAACCGATTTTGAACTGGGTGCAGGCGGGTATACGCTGAACGGACAAGATATTACCGGCGCAGGCTCCAACATCTATAAGGGTGCGCTCAACAGCTTCTATGCCAATATGCAGGCCGTGCTGGGATCGGATGCCAACACAATCTCAACCATTTATGATACCTATGCTACCTCTGCGGACTCGATCAATACCAGCAGGGACAGCGTTTCCGGCGTTGACCTGAATGAGGAAGGCATCAATCTCCTGCAATACCAGAAGTCCTTTGCGGCGGCTTGCAGGCTGATGACCACGCTGGACGAAATGATGGATAAGGTTATCAACGGCATGGGCATTGTGGGACGCTAATTTGGAAAGGGGACACAGCAAACAATGATTCGAGTTACAACAAATGGAACGCTGCGTACCTACCGCAGCAACCTGGCCCGCGCAACACTGCATCAGGCACAGGCGATGAACACCGTGCTTACCCGCAGGCGGTTTAATTCCTTCGCGGAGTCGCCGTCGCTGGCTACGCAGTCCTACCGCGTGCATGCCTCGTATGCGCGCAATCAGGCGCAGCAAAAAACAAGCGAAACGGTGATCAGTAAGTTTGAAGCAGCGTTTTCCAGCCTTCAGGCACTGAACGATCAGTATAGAACCGCGCTGGCGGCGGCAGAAAGCGGCCAGAACGGAGATAAGGACAGTACAGCCCTCAATGCGATCGGCGAAACTCTGACCGGCATTGCAGAGGGAATGGTGCAGACCCTGAACGGAAAATACGGCGAAAAGTTTATTTTCTCAGGGGCGGATGGACTGGAGGTGCCGTTTGAATTAAAAGACGGCGAGCTGTATTTCCGCGGTTTGGCGGTGGATGACCCTGCCAATGCAGATGCGTTTCGGGAAATGATGGGGGAAACGACCTATGTGGATATCGGGCTTGGTTTTGAGCTGGATGAAAACGAGCAGGTGATTCCCTCGACGGCCTTCAACTCGGCGATTTCGGGCATTGGGCTGGTTGGATTCGGCACCACGGACGGCACGGCGGACGGTGTGCCGAACAACATGATCTCCATTATTTCGGAGCTCGGCGAGATTTATAAACGGGCGAGCGGAGATAATGGACTGACCGGCGCGGATGCAGAGCGGGCGGAAGAGCTGTTTGGCAATTTGCAGAACGCATTTGACAGCTACAATACCAATGCAACGGAATTGGATACGCGTGCACAGTTCTTGAAATCCAACGATAAGCGCCTGGTCGCTACGGGAGACACGTTGTGGGAGCAGTCCGAGGGGTTGGATCGGGTCGATTTGGCGGATGCCCTGACCACCTTCGCCTATGCGCAATACAGCTATAATGCCGCGCTGCGCGTGGGCAACGACATACTCTCTCAATCGTTCATTGATTTCATGCGTTGACGGATGGAAAAGGAGTGAGGATAGATGGAGCGACTGATAGAGATCAAATCAGTTCCGATCGAATTGGAAATGAAGGTCAACCATGCGCGGCTTGAATATAAGCGGTCCACGGTGGATTTGGAAATTTCGCGGGATACTGGCGGACTGCGGATTCGAAGCAAGCCGATCCGGCTCAATATCGATACGTTTGAGGCACGCAACTCAATTACGCCTACGGCAATGAGAAGTATTGAGCAGGCTGCGCAGAGCGGTC
>DXDO01000058.1 GCA_019115425.1 Candidatus Agathobaculum merdigallinarum
GGCCTGTGCAAAAACAAGCGCTGCCTGTTCCCCTCGGCGTGCAAGAACCTCGAGGCCGACCACACGGATTACCTCAACCTGCTGCGCGAGCTGCGGCAGATCGAGGGCATCAAAAAGGTGTTCGTGCGCTCGGGCCTGCGCTATGACTACATGATGGCCGACCACAACGACGCGTTCTTCCGCGAGCTGGTCGAGCACCATGTCTCGGGCCAGCTCAAGGTCGCGCCCGAGCACATGAGTGATAATGCTCTGTATTATATGGGCAAACCTTCATTTTCCGTATATGAGCAGTTCCGCGAGCGCTACGCCCGCATCAACCAGAAGCTGGGCCGCAAGCAGTATCTCGTGCCCTACCTGATGTCCTCCCACCCGGGCGCGACACTGGACGACGCGATCCTGCTCGCGGAGTATCTGAACAAGGTCGGCTACATGCCGGAGCAGGTGCAGGACTTCTACCCCACGCCGGGCACGCTCTCGACCGCGATGTATTACACCGAGATCGACCCGCGCACGATGAAGCCGGTCTATGTGGCCAAAACGCCCGAGGAAAAGGCCATGCAGCGCGCGCTGCTGCAATGGCGGCGGCCGGACAAGCGGCCGATCGTGCTCGCGGCGCTCAAAAAAGCCGGCCGAGAGGACCTGATCGGTTACGGGAAAGAGTGCCTGATCCGTCCGAATCGCAATGAAAAGCCGCCCGCGCCTGCGAAAAAGGCGGCGCGCCCCGTAAAGGCAGCTACGCCCCGCGCGCCGAAAAAGAAGGGCTGGGCCAAGGCCAAACCCAAGCGCAAGCGGTGACCTGTCTGCGCGGGAATCACAACAGACATGCAAGGAGTTCACCGGCCCTGCGGCAGGTGAACTCTTTTTTGCGCACAGAAGGATGGTTTTCGCTGTTTTATACGAAAACCACGGCTGGAACAGCGTTCTTTTTTGATTGCGCAGCCTGACGTTTGGTGTTAGAATAAAACTGATATACTATGTAATCTCAACATCGAAATGGAGAATGTATTTTATGTGGATCGCGGACAACTGGAAGGACTATGCCGTGCTTGACTGCGGCGGCGGCGAAAAGGTCGAGCGCTGGGGCAGTCAGGTGTTGGTACGTCCCGACCCGCAGGCGATCTGGCCGCGTGATAAGGGCTGCCGCGCGTGGGACAAGCCAAACGCCATCTACCACCGCTCGAACGCGGGCGGCGGCAAGTGGGAGATCCGCAAGCTGCCCGAGCAGTGGGCGATCCATTACGGCGAGCTGACCTTCCAGCTCAAGCCCATGAGCTTCAAGCACACCGGCCTGTTCCCCGAGCAGGCAGCCAACTGGGATTTTATTGACCGCATGGTGCGCGGCGCGGGCCGTCCCATCAACGTGCTCAACCTGTTCGCCTACACGGGCGGCGCGACACTTGCCGCGGCGAATGCGGGCGCGTCGGTCTGCCATGTAGACGCATCCAAGGGCATGGTGCAGTGGGCAAAGGAAAACGCCGCCTCCAGCGGCCTTGCCGACCGTCCGATCCGCTGGATCGTGGACGACTGCAAGAAGTTCGTGCAGCGCGAGATCCGGCGCGGCCGCAAATACGACGCGATCATTATGGACCCGCCTTCCTACGGGCGCGGTCCCTCGGGCGAGACGTGGAAGATCGAGGAGGATGTGGCCGACTTTGTCGAGCTGACCATGGGCGTATTGTCGGACAAGCCGCTGTTCGTGCTCATTTCGAGCTACTCGACCGGCCTTGCGCCCTCGGTCATGAGCTATCTGCTGGGCATCACCGCGGGCAGGCGCGCCGCGGGCCGCATCGAGGCGCAGGAACTCGGCCTGCCGGTCGAGTCGACCGGGCTGGTGCTTCCCTGCGGATCGAGCGCAAGGTTTGTCGCGGTGGAATAAGTTCGGGCGCGCACTGCGCATCCGGCACACAAGGGATGTCAATCAACCACTGGGAAGGGAAAAGGAGGAGTTGTACCATGCCGACAGAATTTATGGCAACCTATTTGCAGGCATCGATCTTTGGTATCATCCCGCGGATCATCGGCGCGGCGATTTTCCTGATCGCGCTGTACTTTGTCATCAAAAAGGCGGTCAAGGACGCGATGGACGAATCCGGCCGGCCAAAACCCTGACCTTTTCAACCCATTTTATTAAGGACGAATCATTTATGTCTGAAATCATCAAAACCGAAAACCTGCAATACGCCTATCCGGTCGAGGAGGGCCAGCTTGCCGTGCCTGTTTTGAAAGGGGTCAACCTCTCGGTGGGGCGCGGCGAGTTCGTCGCCGTGCTGGGGCACAACGGCTCGGGCAAGAGTACGCTCGCGGGCTGCTTCAACGCCATCCGCCTGCCGACCGGCGGCGTGTGCTATGTCGATATGATGGACACGCGCGACGAAAACAACACCTATGAGGTGCGCAAGACCGTGTCGATGGTGTTCCAGAATCCGGATAACCAGCTGGTCGCCACGGTCGTCGAGGAGGACGTGGCGTTTGCGCTCGAAAACATGGGCGTGCCGCCCGCGGAGATCCGAAAGCGCGTGGACGACGCGCTCAAGGCGGTCGGCATGTATGAATACCGGGGGCAGGCGCCGCACCGCCTGTCCGGCGGCCAGAAGCAGCGCGTGGCCATCGCGGGCGTGATCGCCATGATGCCGCGCTGCGTGGTGCTCGACGAGCCGACCGCCATGCTCGACCCGCAGGGGCGGCGCGAGGTCATGGCGGTCGTCCGCGAACTGAATAAGAAATACGGCATCACGGTCATCCTGATCACACATCATATGGATGAGGCCGTGCAGGCGCAGCGCGTGGTGGTCATGCACCAGGGCAACGTGCTCATGGACGGTACGCCGCGCGAGATCTTCACGCAGGTGGACACGCTGCGCGCCGCGTCGCTGACCGTGCCGCAGACCATCGAGGTGCTGTACGACCTCGACCGCGAGGACGGCGAAACCCTGCCCATCGACGCGCTTTCGGTCGCGGAATGCGCGGATATTCTGGAAAAATATCTGGCATAGCCTCCAGGGAGTACCCCCGTACCCCCTAGATACGTCACATGGTTCCGCAGAAACCATGTGACAATAACCCCTGATGCCGCCCAAGTAGGGGCGCGCAGTGCGCGCCCGATCCTATCAGTTGATATACCAATCCACATTGGAGGACGATTCATTGTCAACCATCCTTGAAACGCGGGGCCTGACCCATGTCTATGGCGCAGGCACCCCTTTTGAGCGCACCGCGCTCGACCACGTTGACCTGAAAATACAAAAAGGCGAGATCCTCGGCGTGATCGGCCACACCGGCTCGGGCAAGTCCACGCTGATCCAGCATCTCAACGGGCTTTTGAAGCCCACCGCGGGCGAGGTGCTGCTCGACGGGCAATCCATCTGGAACGAAAAGGGCAAGTGCGCGCGCGAAACGCGCTTCCGCGTCGGTCTGGTGTTCCAGTACCCTGAATACCAGCTGTTCGAGGAGACCATCGCCAAGGACATCGCTTTCGGCCCGACCAACATGGGCCTGCCGCAGGCGGAGATCGACGAGCGCGTGCTCGAATCCATGCGCGCAGTCGGTCTGGACGAAAATATGGCGAACCAGTCGCCGTTCGCGCTCTCCGGCGGCCAGAAGCGCCGCGTCGCCATTGCGGGCGTGATCGCCATGCGGCCGGACGTGCTCGTGCTGGACGAGCCCACCGCGGGGCTTGACCCTGCGGGGCGTGACGAGATTCTCGGCCTTGTCAAACGCTATCACGACCAGTCCGGCGCAACCGTGCTGATCGTCTCGCACTCGATGGAGGATATCGCGCGCCTTGCCGACCGCCTGCTGGTGATGAATCAGGCCAAGGTGCTGTTCTGCGACACCCCGCGCGAGGTATTCTCCCACGCGAATCAGATCATCGCGGCCGGACTGGACATCCCCATGATCACCAAGGTCATGCTCGAGCTGAAAAAGCGCGGGCATGATGTGGACACTTCGGTCTTTACTGTCGAACAGGCGCTGGACGTACTGCGCGCCTGCAAGCAGAAGGGGGGGATGCGCTGATGCTCAAGGATATCACGATCGGCCAGTTTTTCCCGGGCGACAGCGCCGTGCACCGGCTCGATCCGCGCGTCAAGATCGTGCTCACGGTCGCGTTCATCGTGCTGCTGTTTCTGGCGAACGGCCCGATTTCCTACGCGATCATTCTCGCGTTTCTCGGTATTATCATCGGCATTTCGCGCATCTCGCCAAAGCTCGTGGTGCGCGGACTCAAACCGGTGCTGTTCATCGTCATGTTCACCGCCGTGCTCAACCTCTTTTACACGCCGGGCGAGTATATCTGGCAGTGGGGTTTCCTGCATATCAGCCGCGAGGGCATCCGGACGGCTGTCTTTATGGTGATCCGCTTGATGCTGCTCATCATCGCGACCTCGATGCTGACCTACACCACCTCGCCCATCCAGCTGACCGACGGCCTCGAGCGCCTGCTCTCGCCGCTCAAAAAGCTGCACGCGCCCGTGCATGAGCTTTCCATGATGATGTCGATCGCGCTGCGCTTCATCCCGACCCTGATCGAGGAGACCGAGAAGATCATCTCGGCGCAGAAGGCGCGCGGCGCGGATTTTGAATCCGGCAACCTGATCCAGCGCGCCAGAGCGATGATCCCGATCCTGGTGCCGCTGTTCATCTCGGCGTTTCGCCGGGCGGACGAGCTGGCGACTGCGATGGAATGCCGCCTGTACCGCGGCGACGTGGGACGCACCCGCATGAAGCAGCTCAAAATCGGACGCGTGGATATCTGTGCGGTCGTGATTTTCGCGCTGGTAACCGCGGCAGTCGTACTGCTGGGACGGTACGGCCTATGAACATTGCGCTTATTTTGTCCTACGACGGGACAAATTACAACGGCTGGCAGGTGCAGAAAAACGGCCCCTCCATTCAGGAGAGCATGGAGACCGCGGTGCTGCGTCTGCTCGGGCAGAAGGTGCACGTTTCCGGCGTGGGGCGCACGGACTCCGGCGTGCATGCGCGGCGCTATGTCGCGAACTTCAAGGCGGACTGCACCATCCCGATGGACCGCCTGCCCTATGCGCTGAACAGCTTTTTGCCCGAGGATATCGCTGTATCCGGCGCAGCGGCTGTGCCTGAGGGGTTTGACGCCCGCTTTGACTGCACCAAAAAGGAATACGCCTATTATATTTATCCGTCCACCCTGCGCGATCCGTTCCACGCGCGCTATGCCTACCGCTATAACTATCCGCTCGATACCCAGCGGATGCAGGAGGGCGCGCAGCGCTTTGTCGGCAAACAGGACTTTGCCGCCGTGCGCAGTCAGGGAACGCCGGTCAAGAGCACGGTGCGCACCGTGTTCTGGTGCGAAGTCGAGCCGGTGGACGACCTGATCCGCATCCGCGTATGCGGAGACGGCTTTCTGTACAATATGGTGCGCGCGATCGCGGGGACGCTGACCTATGTCGGCGGCGGCAAGCTCTCGCCGGACGACGTCAGCGCCATCCTGCGTTCGGGCGACCGCGAGCAGGCCGGTCCGACCCTGCCTGCGAATGGGCTGTTCATGAACCGGCTGTGGTATGACCACACGCCTGAACTGGACCGGTTCCGGCTGGGGGAATGAGCCTCTGCCGTGCCCGCATCCGGGTAGAAATCTGCATCAAACGGATAATTTTCAGGATTTATTCACATTTTCTTTCCCAAAACGCGATACAATGAGGAGGCGGAGATTTTCATGAGCGAACTGCAACCCTCTCGGCCAAAACAGAATATCGTCCGCTTCCCAACCTCAAAGAAGGAGCGCCGCAGGCTGCTGCGGGAAAGCAAGGACAGGCGGGTGCGCCTGGTCGGCGCGCTGCGCATCGCGTGCGGCTGGCTGCTGGTCATCGGCGTATTCCTGTTCCTGCTGACCAACTACCGGCTGTTTACCCCATCCTCCATCCGCAGCCTTGCGGAATATGCAGTTGCGGGCTTGCGCCAGCATGAGGGCGATATCACCACGATCAACTATCAAAACGGTTCGTTTTCCGACGGCGCCCTGTTTGAATCCGGTCTGGCCTATGCGGACAGCGACGCGCTGTTCCTTGCGCGCCCGGGAGGCGCGGTCACGATGACCTATTCGCTTGGATATGCTTCTCCTGTGGTGGAGGCCGCAAATCACTATGTGCTGGTCTACGACCGCGGCGGCATGGAGGCGATCCTGACCAATTCCGCCGCGCCGACCGCGGAGCTGACCCTCGCGTCCCCCATTCTCACAGGAAGCATCGGGAGGGACGGCCGCTTTGTTCTGGTTACGGACGAGCAGGGCTACCGCACGGCGGTCACGGTTTACAGCACCGACGGGGAAGAGGTTTTCAAATACCAATCCTCGGAATACTATATCGTATCGGCCAGCCTGTCGCCGGACGGTGAAACGCTCGCCGTGCTCACTTTTGAGCAGAACGGCGTTGCGCTGGATTCGCATGTGCAGTTCTATAACGTATCGAGCGGCGAATTGATCGCGAACGCAACGCTGACCGATGCGCTTGGCATTCAGCTGTGCTATCTGGAAAACGGTACTGCCGCCGTGCTGTGCGACGACGGGCTGTACCTTGTGCCCCGCAGGGGGGAGGCGGAGCATGCGCTCACCTTTGCTTCCGGCGATCTGATCGCCGTCGCTTCACGCGGCAGCGCCATGGCGGTTGCCGTGCGCTCGTATTCGGGCGCTGCGCGCTGCGACCTGTACACCGTGCGCGGCGGCGCGCTCGAAGGGCCTTTCAGCCTTTCCGAGGAGCCGACCGCATTGGCGATTTCAGAGGCGGGGACCGCGGTGCTGAGCGTCTCCGGCGTGTCGGTCTATGACACGGATTTTGACCCGCTCTGGAGCAATGTCGAGGCGGTAGGCGCGCGCCGCCTTCTGATGACCGACGACGGCACCGTATTTGCGCTTTATACCAAGAATGCGCGCCTGTTTACAGCACATTCCGAACGATCCGAGGAAATATCCGATGCCAAATGACCTGACCGAACAGCTTCTGAAGCTGCTGAACCTGCCGGACCTCATTATCATCGCGGTCGTGCTGGTGAATATGATTTTTGGGTTTCGGCGCGGCTTTTTCGGGGCGCTTTCCGGCCTTGTCGGCCGCATCATCGCGCTGATTGCCGCCTACTTTGCCGCGCGCGCCGCAGCGCCCTATGTCGCGCAGTGGATCGTGACCCCGATCGTGGGCGATATTTTCCAAAACAGGGCGGCGCTCAGCGTTTCGAGCGGCGTGCTGGACGGGATGCGCCAGACTGTCGCGGAGGCCGCCGTCAGCATGGCGGAGAGCGTAGCCTTTTTGCTGCTGCTCATCCTGTTCTGCATTCTGTTCGGCTGGCTGGTTGGGCTGCTTTCCAAAAGCCTGCGCTTTATTGCGCACCTGACCCCGCTGGGAATTCTGGATTCTGTTGCGGGCGGCGTGGTGGGCTTTGCGACGGGCGTGCTCCTGATCGTGCTCATTCTGCTCGGCATCGAGTTTTTCTCCCCCATCACTTATTCCTCGCTTGGGTGGCTTTCCCCCGAGCGGGTTTCAAACACCGTGCTGCTGGCAAAGCTGATCGAAGTGCTGCCAGTGGCCATATAAATCCCGCCATCTCTTAGATGGCTCCATTCCCCAAAGGAGTTTATGTTATGAACATGCCAATGTGCTCGCGGTGCAAAAAAAACATCGCGGTGGTGTTCATCACCAAAATCGAAGGCCCGGATAAGACGACGCAGGAGGGGCTGTGCCTCAAATGCGCGCGGGAGCTGGGCGTCAAGCCGCTGGACAATATCATGGAGCAAATGGGCATCACAGAGGATGATCTCGAAGCGCTCTCGGGCGAGATCGGTTCTCTGGCCGACTTAAACGATCTGGTCACCGCAGGCTCGGACGGCTCGGACGACGACGCCCCGCACGAGACCGACCCGCTGGCGAACCCGCCTGCGCCTTCTTCGCCGCGTCAGCCGCAGTCGCCGCTGCGATCCTCCGAAGGGCCGCGCACGCGCACGCAGGCGCCTCCGCGCGATGATAAAAAGCGCAAATACCTGAACAATTACTGCGAAAACCTGACGCGCAAGGCCGCCGAGGGCCGTATCGACCACATCGTCGGCCGCGACCGCGAGACCGACCGCGTGATCCAAATCCTAAACCGCCGCCAGAAGAACAATCCCTGTCTGATCGGCGAGCCGGGCGTCGGCAAGACCGCGGTCGCGGAAGGGCTTGCCGTGCGCATCAACGAGGGGCGCATCCCGTTCAAGATGCGGAATAAAGAGGTGCATCTGCTCGATTTGACCGCGCTGGTCGCGGGCACGCAGTTCCGCGGCCAGTTTGAAAGCCGCATGAAGGGCCTGATCGACGAGGTCAAAAAGCTCGGCAATATTATCCTTGTGATCGACGAGGTGCATAACATCGTCGGCGCGGGCGACTCGGAAGGCTCGATGAACGCCGCGAACATCCTGAAACCCGCGCTTGCGCGCGGCGATATTCAGGTGATCGGCGCGACCACGCTCAAGGAGTACCGGAAGCACATCGAAAAGGACGCCGCGCTGGAGCGCCGCTTCCAGCCGGTGTATATCGGCGAGCCGTCGGTTGCGGAGACCACCGAAATTCTCAAGGGCATCCGTTCGTACTATGAGACCTTCCACGGCGTGACCGTTTCGGATGAAATGTGCCGCAGAGCCGCCGAGATGAGCGAGCGTTATATCACCGACCGCTTTTTGCCCGACAAGGCCATCGACCTGATCGACGAGGCCTGCTCGCGGCTCAATCTGGATTCGCCGCAGCTGTCCGAAATCCCCGCGCTGCAATCTGAGATGGAGAGCCTGCAGACCCAGCTCGACCTGCTCACGCAGTCGAGCGCGCGCAGCGAGCAGGAGGACACCTATGCCCGCATTGCGTCCTGCCGCCAGCGCCTGCTGCAGGTGGACGGCCGGCTGCACGAACTGCTCAGCAAGCCCGCGCCTGCGGTTGACGAGCAGCTGCTCGCGTCGGTGATCGAAATCTGGACGGGCATCCCGGCCTCCAAGGTCGCGGCGCAGGAGTCCGCGCGGCTCAAAGGCATGGAGGAGCGCCTCAAGTCGCATGTCATCGGGCAGGACGAGGCCGTGGACGCGGTCTGTGCGTCCATCCGCCGCTCACGCGCGGGCATCAGCCCCAAGCGCAAGCCCGCGTCCTTCCTGTTCGTCGGCCCGACCGGCGT
>DXDO01000059.1 GCA_019115425.1 Candidatus Agathobaculum merdigallinarum
CAACTGGTGCCCGCACTGCGCGACCGCGCTGAGTGACGCCGAGGTTGAGTACGAGACCCAGCCGGGCAAGCTGTGGCACATCCGCTATCCGCTCAGCGATGGCTCGGGCGACCTCGTTGTTGCCACCACCCGCCCGGAGACCTTCATGGGCGATACCGGCGTGGCCGTCAACCCGAACGACGAGCGCTACAAGCACCTGATCGGCAAGACCTGCATCCTGCCCATCATGAACCGCGAGATCCCGATCTTCGGCGACGAGTATGTCGATATGGAGTTCGGCACGGGCTGCGTCAAGGTCACGCCCTGCCATGACCCGAACGACTTCGAGATGGGCCAGCGCCACAACCTCGAGCAGATCCTCGTGTTCAACGAGGACGCGACCGTCAACGAAAACGGCGGCAAGTACGAGGGTATGGACCGCTACGAGTGCCGCAAGGCGGTCATCAAGGATCTTGAAGAGGGCGGCTACCTGGTCAAGATCGAGGACCACGAGCACAACGTCGGCACATGCTACCGCTGCGGCACGACGGTCGAGCCGATGACCTCCGCACAGTGGTTCGTCAAGATGGCGCCGCTCGCGAAACCCGCGATGGACGTGGTCAAGGAGGGCAAGACCAAGTTCGTGCCCGACCGCTTCTCCAAGACCTACCTGCGCTGGATGGAAAATGTGCACGACTGGTGCATCTCCCGCCAGCTGTGGTGGGGCCACCGCATTCCGGCGTTCTACTGCGACGACTGCGGCGAGATGACCGTTTCCAAGGAAGATATCCATGTCTGCCCCAAGTGCGGCAGCAAAAACGTCCGTCAGGAAGAGGACGTGCTGGATACCTGGTTCTCCTCCGCGCTGTGGCCGTTCTCCACGCTCGGCTGGCCGGAAAAGACCAAGGAGCTTGAGTATTTCTACCCGACCTCCACGCTGGTCACGGGCTATGACATCATCTTCTTCTGGGTCGCGCGCATGATCTTCTCGGGCGTCGAGCACATGGGCGAGACCCCGTTCGACACCGTGTATATCCACGGCCTGGTGCGCGACGCGCAGGGCCGCAAGATGAGTAAGTCGCTCGGCAACGGCATCGATCCGCTTGAGATCATCGACCAGTACGGCGCGGACGCGCTGCGCTTCACGCTCGCGACCGGCAACAGCCCCGGAAACGACATGCGCTTCTCGACCGAGCGCGTCGAGGCGAGCCGCAACTTCTGCAACAAGATCTGGAACGCCTCCCGCTTCATCCAGATGAACCTGACGATCGATAAGGACAAGGCGGCCGAACTGCCGGAGAACCTGACGCTCGAGGACAAGTGGATCGTTTCCAAGTACAACACGCTGATCGCGGAAGTCACCCGCAACATCGACCAGTATGAGCTCGGCCTTGCCGCCGCGAAGCTCAACGACTTCATTTGGGACAACTTCTGCGACTGGTATATCGAGATCGCCAAGACCCGCCTGCAGAACGGCGACGAGAACGTGCAGAAGGTGCTGTGCTACGTGCTGTCCGGCGCAATGCAGCTGCTGCATCCGTTCATGCCGTTCATCACCGAGACCATCTGGCAGGCGCTGCCGCACGAAGGCCCGTCCGTCATGGTGTCCCAGTGGCCGGTGTACAGCGAGAAGCTGCACTTCGCCGCTGAGGAGGCGCAGATGGAAACGCTGATGAACGCGGTCCGCGCGATTCGCAACCGTCGCAGCGAGATGAACGTGCCGCCCTCCAAGAAGGCCAAGGTATTGATCCTCTCCGAGAAGAAGGACACCTTCGCAGCCGGCGCGGGCTTCTTCCCCAAGCTGGCGTATGCGTCCGACATTGAGTTGATCGACGCAGTGCCCGCGGATGCCGCCAAGATGGCTTCCGTCGTCACTGAGGACGCGCAGCTTTATATGCCGATGGGCGACCTGATCGACTTCGCCGCCGAGCGCGCGCGTCTCGAGAAGGAAAAGGCCAAGGTCGAGGACGATATCGCGTTCGTCATGAAAAAGCTGGACAATCCGAACTTCGCCCAGAAGGCGCCGGAGAAGGTCGTTGCCGCCGAGCGCGAGAAAGCGGAAAAGCTGCGCGAGCATCTGGCAAAGCTGGAGGAATCCATCGCCGCACTGGGCTGAGCAGGCAAAAAACAGATTGAAGTTTTATTGAATATCACCATTTAGTTTCCCCTCCCATCTGACGCAATAGATAGTAGAGGCCTTTGCTGCTGTCTGCGCGGATGGGAGGTTTTTGCTATGATCGAAAAGGTGGAAAAGGCGGTGCAGAGCAGCGCTGTAAGACAGGAACGGGACAAAAGGGCGGATGAAGCGCCGGTAAAAACAAGACGCGGCGCGGCGCGGGACAGCGTAGCGCTCCAAACGGATTGGCAGGACACCGACTGGGAGGCTGCGGTGCGGGACGCACTCGAAAGCCTGCAGCAGAGCTTCCCCGGCATCAAAATCGTGACGGGCACCGTGCAGGACAAAGAGGAGCTACGGAAGCTCGCGCAGTCGCTTGGTACAGGAAAGCATTTGGTCATCGACCAGCGATTTTTAGAGCAGATGAGCGAAGGGCCGGAAGGTTTTCAAAAAGGCTACGAAACACTGCTGCGCCTGCTGCGTACGGTAAATTTTTCGGACATTACCGGCGTTTATGTTGGAGAGGACAAAGCAGTCGGCTGGACGTATTACGAAAGTCCGCCCGTAAACGAGGAGCTGGAGCAGGCGAAGCAATTACTTCGCCAGTTTGCGCAAATGAATCAGCCGCGGAAAGAGGAACCCTCACCGCTGCTGCAAGCACCGCCCCGGAACTACTCGACCAAAGGGAAATACAACCGTCTGGCACGGGCGGCTACCATCGGACAAATCAATGTTCTGGTTTCAGATATTTACGGCACGATCAATTCCCTGCAGGGCGAGGCAATGTCGGGCGATGGGGAGCGCGCGATGAAGGCGCGGCGTGCTATCCGCTCGCTGCGCGCGCTTGCGATCCGGGCATCCCGAAAGATCACACGCCTGCAGGCGGAACAGCTGCTCAGCGCCAAAAAGAAACGCGCGGAACGCGAGCAGCGCCAGCAGGAGGCGGCGGAGCTGCGCCGCGCCCAGCGGAACGCCCGCTCGAAACGGATGCGTGCGGATCAGAATACCGCTGCAAGCGGCATCACGCAGGCGCCGCCGCAGAGCAAAAAATACAGGCGCGGCTATGAGGCATTCGTGGCGCAGTGCGCACCCTCCATTGCGGTGCCGGCCTGCCCGCCCCCTGTGGCAGAGACCGGCGCGGCGGACGCCGGCGGAACGGTTGTTCTCGGTCCGGAAATTTCGCTGTAAAAGCAATTATCCCGAAAGCCAAAAAGGCATTCCCTCAAAATATCCCCGCGCCGCAGCGCATCCAGCCGATATGCCGGCACACCTCTCCCGCTTTTGCGCATAGGCTAACAACGGGGTGATAATCCATGCGTTTCCATTTCGGACGGCCGACCGCCGCAGCGCACATCAGCAGCGGCGGCGATCCCAACGGGCCTTTCGGCACGGTATATTTTTATCAATACGGACCTGACACATTGGTAGCAGCGGATATCCGCCGTCTTCCAGGCTCAGCCGCCCCATGCTCATCCGGTATTTTTGCGCTGCATATCCATGAAGGAAACTCCTGCGGCGGCGTGGATTTTTCGGATACCAAGGGGCACTATAACCCCGGCGGCTGCGCGCACCCGCACCACGCGGGCGACCTGCCGCCCTTATTCTCCTGTAACGGACACGCGTTTATGGCGGTTCTTACCGACCGGTTCCGCGCTGCGGAGGTCATCGGCCGCACAGTGGTCATCCACAGCGGACGGGATGATTTTACCTCGCAGCCTGCCGGCGACTCCGGAACCAAAATTGCCTGCGGCGTCATCCGTCCAGTCTGACCAAAAGCCGCTCCCCAGGGAGCGGCTTTCGGCTGCCAGACAGTTCCCTAGGCGCCGCCCGTTTCGGGACAAGCCGATCGGATGCGCGGCGCCCCTGCTTTGAAGTCGCTGCATCACGCATTCTTTTTCGGATCTTTCGCGCTTTCGCATCTTTCCATGCGTTTTTTGTAGAAAAACATCCTTTTATGTGATATAATATCCTATCATCTAAAACAAACTGCAAGGAGTGCCTATGAGTCAGCCGTTATATCCCCGCCGGCCGCAGCGCCGCACAAAAAAGAAATCCAAACGTCTTGCCCTGCTGATCCTTCTTCTGCTTCTCCTTATCGCCGCGGCGGCCGCCGGCGTCATCATATACCATGCGCAGCACAGCATCATTCCAAACGAACTGGGCCTGCGCAACATCCAGGTAGATCAAACGCTGCTGCAAACCGGCGGCGCCTTTTATGCCTATGAGAACAGCGATGACAACACGACCGTCTCGGTCGGTATCGACGTTTCCACCTATCAGGGCACGATCGACTGGCAGGCGGTCAAGGACGCCGGCATCGACTATGTCATTGTCCGCGCTGCCTACCGCGGCTATGAAACGGGCAAAATCGTGCCGGATGATCTTTACGAGCAAAACATCCGCGGCGCGGCCGATGTTGGTCTGCATGTCGGCGTTTACCTCTATTCGCAGGCGTTGAGCGAGCACGAGGCGGAAGAAGAGGCCGACTACCTGCTGAGCCTGATCGAGGGACTCCCCGTTGATTATCCGGTTGTCTACGATCAGGAGGAATACACCGCAGACAAGGCACGCACGGACGGCCTGACCGGCGAGCAGGCTACCCTGAATGCGCTTGCGTTCTGCCGCCGCGTACACGAAGCGGGCTATATCCCCATGATCTACACCAACAACGACTGGGCGACCACCATGTACGACATGGAACGGCTCGACCATTATCCGGTTTGGTACGCGGATTACACGTCCACTCCCACCCTGCCCGGCGGTTTCGCCATGTGGCAGTATACGGACAGCGGGCAGGTGCCTGGCATCACAGGCCCTGTCGATCTCAATCTGCTTTTCCTCCCCATCCCATAAAAAAGGCCTTGACTTGGAGCACACTCCAGATGTTAAAGTAGTCATACCCAATCCAATCCACCGCAAGCAGGCACCCTGAGCGCGGGCGGATGTTATCCAAACCGGAGATGATTCCATGACGATCGCTGAGGTCAGCAAAAAATACGATCTTTCCGCCGATACTCTGCGATACTACGAGCGCATCGGGTTGATTCCCCCTGTACCACGTACCAAAAGTGGTATCCGCGACTATGACGAGGTATCATGCGGCTGGGTCGAGATGATGAAATGTATGCGCGCGGCCGGCGTGCAGATCGAAGCGCTGATCGAATACGTCGCGCTGTTTCAGCAGGGCGACGCGACCATCGACGCGCGCAAGGCCATCCTGATCGAGCAGCGGGAGCAGCTCATCGAACGCATGGCGGACATGCAGCGCTCACTGGACCGGCTCAATGACAAAATCGACCGCTACGACCAGGGCTTGATGATGGCCGAGCGGCGGCTTCGCGATCAGCTCGGTCACGAAACAGAATAGGTCTGCATCCTCTGGCAGGGGCAGCCCGGCAAACGGGCTGCCCCTGTTTTTTTGCGGACAGGCACCGCGTACTGGGGACTGATATCGTCAGGTTGACCATATTGTCCCCTGTTTTTTTGACAGTTTGACAATACGCTTCACGTCAATATGCAACTTTACCCAAGACTTTCTAACAAATTAACAAATTTATTGTTCTGTTCTGTTAATTTTTATGGTTGACGCGCCAAATCTCGTGTGGTATATTGATAGACGTAAACAAAACTTAACAAAAATATATTCAAAATACAACCGAAATAAGCCCAATCATTTCTCTCCGCAACGGCAGGAGGTACTGAAACGCTGCGCCGCAGGGCTGCTTTCAATGGCGGAACGCCGGCTCTCCGCCGGCATGAGCAATAAACTACCAAATTAAAAGGAGACTCGAACATGGATTTCCATCTGACCCGTGAACAGGAACTGGTTCGCCAGATGATGCGCGATTTCACCGAAAACGAAGTCAAGCCCATCGCTGCGGAAACCGACAAAACCTCTACTTATCCCCGTGAAAACATCGAAAAGCTGTTTGATCTGGGCGTTATGGGCATGATCGTCCCCAAGGAATACGGCGGAGCAGGCGCAGACGACCTCTGCTCAGCGATCGCGATCGAGGAGCTTTCCAAGCAGTGCGCCTCCACCGGCGACATCCTCGCGACCCACAACGGCCTGTGCTGCGGCCCGATCATCCAGCACGGCACCCCCGAGCAGAAGGAAAAGTATCTCCGTATGCTGACCGAAGGCCACAAGGTAGGCGCGTTCGCGCTGACCGAGCCGGACGCGGGCTCGGACGCTGCCAAGGGCACCTGCACCGCTGTCCTCGAGGGCGACCACTATGTCCTGAACGGTTCCAAGATCTTCATCACCAACGGTTATGTGGCGGACGTTTTCGTCGTGTTCGCGATGACCGATAAGACCAAGGGTACCCGCGGTATTTCTGCGTTCATCGTAGAAAGCTCCTTCCCGGGCTTCTCGGTCGGCAAGCATGAGGAAAAGCTCGGCCTGCACGGCTCGCCTACAGCGGAAATCGTGTTCAGCGACTGCATCGTGCCCAAGGAAAACCTGCTCGGTCAGGAGGGCAAGGGCTTCAAAATCGCCATGCAGACGCTGGACGGCGGCCGTATCGGCATCGCCGCGCAGGCGCTCGGCATCGCCGAGGGTGCGATGGAGGAATCCATGAACTTTGCCAAGACCCGTGAACAGTTCGGCCGTCCGATCGCGAAGTTCCAGAACACCCAGTTCGTATTCGCTGATATGCACGTTGCCATCGAAGCGGCGCGCCTGCTGACCTACAAGGCGGCCTGCCTCAAAACCGAAGGCAAGCCCTTTACGCTCGACGCTGCCACCGCCAAGCTGTTCGCTTCCGAGGCTGCCATGAAAATCACCACCAAGGCGGTTCAGATCCACGGCGGCTACGGCTACACCAAGGATTATCCGGTTGAGCGCATGATGCGCGACGCCAAGATCACCGAGATCTACGAGGGCACGAGCGAGATCCAGCGCGTCGTTATCTCCGGCAACATTCTCGGCAAGTAAGATATAGGAGGAAAACAGAACGATGAAGGCAATTGTTTGTGTAAAGCAGGTTCCGGATACCTCCGGCAAGGTAGCAGTCAATCCCGACGGCACCCTGAACCGTGCTTCGATGGAAACCATCACCAATCCGGACGACCTCAACGCAGTTGAGGCTGCCCTCAAGCTCAAGGATGAGACCGGCTGCAAGGTCGTTGTCATCACCATGGGCCCCCCGCCGGCAGAAGGCATGCTCCGCGAGCTGCTCGCGCGCGGCGCGGACGAGGCTGTTCTGGTATCCGCCCGTGAGTTCGGCGGCTCCGACACCTTCGCTACCTCCCAGATCCTCGCGGCTGCCGTCAAGAAGGTCGGCCTTGAGGACGACGATATCGTATTCTGCGGCCGTCAGGCAATCGACGGCGACACCGCGCAGGTAGGCTCCCAGATCGCGGAGAAGCTCGGCATCCCGCAGATCTCCTACGCTGCCGACATCAAGAAGGAAGGCAACACCGTCACCGTTAAGCGCATGCTCGAGGACGGCTACATGACCATCCAGACCAAGACCCCCTGCCTGCTGACCTGCATCAAGGAGCTGAACGCTCCGCGTTACATGTCCC
>DXDO01000060.1 GCA_019115425.1 Candidatus Agathobaculum merdigallinarum
GGGAACTGAAAAAGGTACTTGTCATGCGCTATGCGTATCTGGTCAAAAATGTTGCGCTGCGTTTTCGGGGCGTCTATTTGGATTTTGCTCAGGTTGACGATATTATAAATGAGGGCGTCATTCTTTTAATGACCGCGCTGGATAAATACGATCCGGATCAAAATGCAAAATTTGAGACGTATGTTGCCAAACGGCTCAGAGGCATGATCGTCGATCTGGCGCGCAAGCAGGACTGGATTCCGCGCTCGATCAGAAAGCAGATGCGGGAAATGAACGATGCGCACAATATACTGTGCGCCGATTTGGGTCGTGCGCCGACTGACAAAGAAATGGCAGAGAAACTGGGCCTGACGGAGGAGGACTATCAAAAGAAACTTGCCAAGACTGCGCTGAGCAATGTATTGTCGCTGGATATGATTTTGGATGACAGGGACTCGGACATGCCGGCCAAGCGCCTGCCGCAGGCAGACGAGGACACGCGGCCGGAGGCACATCTGGAAAAAAAAGAGCTGAGCGAGACGCTGACGCGGAGTATTAACGGCCTGCGGGAGAATGAAAAAACGGTGCTCTCGTTATATTACCAGCGGTCCCTGCAAATGAAGGAGATCGCCCAGGTTCTGGGCGTCAGCGAGGCCAGAGTGTCTCAGATACACTCCAACGCGATCCGAAAGCTGCGGATACAAATGACGGATTATATGAAAGGTACATAGAGATCGTTCTAATTCAGACAGCGAATAAATAATAATTAAGGTGATGCGAAAATGTTTAAGGGCTTTTATGACCTGAGTTCGGCAATGCTGACCCAGACAAGAAATCTGGACGTGGTTGGCAACAACATGAGCAATACCGCGACGGTCGGCTACAAGGCAGACCGATATGCTGACACCACGTTCGATGAGGTGATGCGCAGCAGGGTGGGCAACAAGGAAAAGGATCCGCAGGCGCTTGGAACCACGACCAGCTATATCACGGCGCTGGATGAGGTGTACACCGATCATTCGCAGGGCGCGCTGCAGGAGACCGGCCTTCCGCTGGACTTTGCGATTGAAGGGGATGGATATTTCGCTGTACAGTCGGCGGACGGCCGCGTATACACGCGAAACGGCTCGTTCATGCTGGACGATCAGGGCTTTCTGTATCTGGCGGGACAGGGCCGCGTGCTGGGGCCAAACGGTCAGCCGATCTATCTCGGTACAGATAAGCTCATCGCTGCTGAGGACGGGACGATTTCCACGGAGGACGGCCGTGTGCTGGGCCAGCTCGGAATCTTTACCTTTGCAGACCCCGCGCAGCAGCTGCAAAAAACCGGTGAGGGCATGTTCACTGCAAATGCGCAGCCGCAGGCGGCGGCAGATGCGGTGATCCATCATAAGATGGTAGAGCGTTCGAACATTGATTTGGTTCAGCAGATGACCGAATTGATCACCTGCCAGCGGGCGCTGCAAAGCGCGTCGCAGCTGAGCAAAATGTATGACCAACTGATGACGCATGTCTCAACCGAGCTTGGCAGGGTATAACGGATGTAAAAGGGGAGATAACGGATGAATCAATCTTTTTATGCCGCGGCCGTTGCCGCTTCACAGCAGCAGCAGCGTTTGAATGTAACGGCAAACAACTTGGCGAATGTCAATACGGCAGGCTTTAAAGCGGAGCAGGCGAATTTCTCTGATCTGCTCTACCGGAACTGGACGGGGCCAGATAACGCACAGCTTCCCCGCGGTTCGGGCAGCCGTATGATACAGACCACGACGGATTTTGCGACGGGTGCCCTGCTGGCGCGTGAGGACGGTCAGAATTACGCGATTGATGGAGACGGCTTCTTCGCGCTGCGCAATCCGGAAACCGGTGAAACCAGTTATACCCGTGCGGGCGCATTCCATTGGGGCAGCGTGATGCAGGGGGAACAGACGACATACTACCTGTGCAATGCTGAGGGATATTACGTTTTGGATCAGAACCAGCAGCCGATCGCCCTTGGTCAGGATCCGGAGGGGGATTATCAGCCCGGGGTCTTTGATTTTGCCAATACGGACGGTATGCTGCATCTGGGCAACAACCGTTTTGCGCCGGTCGCCAAGAACGGGCCGGTTTTGCAGGGGGAAGGCAACGCGATACACGGTATGCTGGAAATGTCCAACACAGATATCGGTACGGAATTTGCAAAGGTGATTGAGGCGCAGCGATCTTTTTCCTACGCATTAAAAATGGTCCAGACGCAGGATGAGATCGAATCGACGATCAACAGCCTGAGAAATTGATAAGAGGAATCAGCATGGTTTTGAAGAAATATGAGGAGATGAACTCCCAGGAAATCGACGCGCTGCGTGAAATCAGCAGCATTGGAACCGGTAATGCGGCAACTGCCTTGTCTGCTCTGCTGGGAACCGAGGTGCGGATTCCGCTTCCGGAAGTACAGATCATGGAATTTAACGCTGCGGTCGAAAAGCTCGGCGGGTTTGAAACCATTTCCGCCGGCGTTATTTCCAGCCTGGGCGGGGAGATCAACGGCCTGATGCTCGCTTTGTTCCAATTGGATGCGGTCAATCTTTTATTGGACAAAATGATGGGCAAACAAATCAAGGATTATGAGGAAATGACCGAACTTGAAAATTCGGCGGTCATAGAAGTTGGGAATATTCTGATCTCTTCTTTTATCAATGCGCTGTCCGGCCTGTCCGGCGTGAGGATCGCACTTTCGGTCCCTCAAATTTCAATCGATATGCAGGGCGCGATTATCACAGTGCCCATGGCCGCTTATGGAAATCAATCGGATTACATTATGCTGATTGGCGGCAGTTTTATCGTGCAGGGGAAAGAGGTTCCCTGCCGCCTGTTGCTGGCGCCGGATATGCGTTCTCTGAATTACCTATTGCATAAACTGGGGATAAGTGAATGAATAAACTAACGATTGGCATTGCGGATATGAAAATGGCACGCGACGAAGGCGTGCTGATTACATATGCGTTGGGATCATGTATCGGGATCTGCCTGTATGATCCATTTATTAAGCTGGGAGCGCTGGTGCATATTATGCTGCCAATCAATATGGAAACCAACCGTACCTCGCCGCTGAAGTATGCGGATACAGGCATTCGCCTGACGCTCAGCAAAATGGAACAGATGGGGGCAAAGCGAGCCCGCATCGTGGCCAAAATTGCAGGCGGCGCAAAAATGTTTGATGTCGCGGGAAACGGTAGTCTGGGAAATATTGGACAGAGGAATATCGACAGTGTTCACCGTGTGCTGCAGCAGGAGCGTATCAGGCTGCTGTGCGAAGATGTGGGCGGCTCCACTGCGCGCACACTTTTGTTTGATGTGGCGACAGGGGAAGGCTGTATCAAAACTTTTGGAAAACCCGAAAAGTATTTATGATAAGATAAAGCAGGAGGGATTGCTATGCAGGACAATGAACGTGGTAAGATATTATTGGAATCCGGCACGAATGAAATGGAGATCATGCAGTTTACCATTTTTGATAATCTGTATGGCATAAATGTGGCAAAAGTGCGGGAGATCATGATGAGCGAGACGGTAAAGCCCATGCCGCATACGCATCCGGCGGTAGAAGGGATCTTCAAGCCGCGCGATGCCGTTTTGACGGTGGTCGATCTGCCGTATTATCTGACGGGAGAGCATTCGTCGCCTGACAGCCGCAACCTGTTCATTGTGACGAATTTTAATAAAATGTTCATTGCGTTTCGTGTTCACTCGGTTGTGGGAATCAGCCGCATTTCCTGGACGGATATCCAGAAGCCGGATAAAACCATTTCCGGCGGTGAAGAAGGCGTGGCCACGGGCATTGCGCAGTGCGATGATAATTTGGTCACCGTTCTGGATTTCGAAAAAATCGTTGCCGAAATTGCGCCGGAAACCAGCATCCAGATGAAAGAGATCGAGGATATGGGGAACCGCGAGAACAGCAATTATCCCGTTCTCGTGGCCGAGGATTCCATCCTGCTGTCCCACATGATCCAGAAGGCGCTGAGCAAGGCGGGATATACCAATGTAAAGATGTTCGCCAACGGACAGGAGCTGTGGGATTATATCGAGCCGCTTGCATCCGATCCGGCCGCTTTGCAGGATCGTGTAGCGCTGATCATCACCGATATTGAGATGCCGACGATGGACGGCCACCGTCTGACCAAGCTGATCAAGTCGAATAATGTTTTGAGGAATATCCCCGTCATCATCTTCTCGTCGCTGGTAACAGAGGAAATGAGAATTAAGGGAAAACAGCTTGGGGCGGATGAGCAGCTTTCCAAGCCCGAGATTGGACATCTGGTAGAAGTGATGGACACTCTGCTTGCGCGAAAGCGGCAAGCTTCCGGTCGATAACAGAGCGCCATAGAGGGGAGAGTTGATATGGATAAAAACAGATATATGGTCCGGCAGGCAATTAAAGATATGGATAGCCACGTGCTGGGATATGAAATTATGTATTCCGCAGGCCATGAGGCGTATGGCGACGGAAGTGAAAACGAGGTTTCCGCCGCGCAGGCGATCTATGATTTTCTGATGCACAATTCGGAAAAAGCGCTGAAAGATTCGCGGACATTTATGACGTTCACCAGCTCTCTTTTGGCAAAGCGCACGCCGCATCTGTTTAAAAACACGGATTTGGTTATCCAGATCGACGACAGCGTTATTATCCATCCTTTTGCCATGCATTTGGTGCAGCAATATGTCAAGGAAGGGTATGAAATCGCGGCGGATGAGTTTCAGTTTATGCCGCGTTACCTGGCGCTGTTGGAATATCTCTCTTACATCAAAATCAACTTAAAATCCATCGGGGCCTCGTCCGCGGAAAATATTATGCGCGTGGCGCAGAGCATGAATAAAAAGGTCATCGCGACCGGCGTGGACACCAAAGAGTTGTGCGACCTTGCGAAAAAGCTGAATGTTTACGGAATGCAAGGGGAATACGTTGCGGATAAGCTGGCCAACGAAGTGCATCAGAGTACATATCTGCGCAGCAATTTCTTCCGTTTGGTCGTGGCGGTCACGCGGGAAGAGCCGGATATTCAGGAGATCGAGCAGATCATTTCCATGGACGTTACCCTGTCCTACAGTCTGCTGAAGCTCTCCAACTCCGCTTACTTTGCGCGACGGACGAAAACAACCTCGATCCAGCAGGCGATTATGACGCTGGGCTTGAATCAGCTCAAGCGCTGGGTATATTTGCTGAGCGCCGGAGACGAGGCGGAGGACGATCTGACGGATTCCGAGGAGTTCATCAAAATCTCCTTTATGCGCGCCAGCTTTGCCAGCGAATTGCAGCGGTATATTCGAAATCCTGTGCTTACGCGATCCGAGGCGTATCTGCTCGGCATGTTTTCTACATTGGAGTATCTGATCGATGCGCCGATGGAAGAGATTTTGGCGGATATTCCGATGGTGGATGAACTGCGGGATGCTCTGCTGTACCATACCGGCAGCGGCGGAAAGCTGCTTGACCTGGTTATCAGCTATGAAAAGGCAAATTGGAAGAATATTACGGATAACGCGGAAGCGTTGGGAATCCCCTCCAATCAGCTGACCACGATTTACTTCAACTGCATGGAGGAAGTCAACCGGATTTGGAACCAGATGCTGAACTCCACGGTAGAAAAACCCGAGATCGAGGAGCCCATGCCCGAATAAGAAAAAGTGAAGCGGCGCTGTCCCTGCATCAGTGAATGAGGACAGCGCCGCTGATTTATTTGCCTGCTTCGAATAAAAAGAAAAGGCTTGCCGCCTGCATTTTGCAGGCGGCAAGCCTTTTTGGAGCTCGGGATAAGTTTTTCTGAACAAGGGCGGGCATTTCGCCGCCGGACAGACAGATTACTGCAGGAGCTGCAGAACGCCCTGCGGAACCTGATTGGCCTGCGCCAGCATCGCCTGCGCGGACTGGATGAGGATGTTGTTCTTGGTGTAATCCATCATCTCTTCCGCTACGTCGGTGTCGCGGATGCTGGACTCTGCGTCCTGGATGTTCTCTTCCATGACGGACAGGTTGTTGATGGTGTGATCCAGACGGTTCTGGGTTGCGCCCAGCGTACCGCGTACGTCAGAGACGATGTTGATAGCATTCTTGATGAGATCAACCGCTGCTGCTGCGCCGTCCTGCGTGCCAATATCCACGCCCGCGATGCCTAGCGAGGTGATGTGCATATCCTGCACGGAAACCTGCAGCTTGTTGTAGTCATCCGAGGTGTCGCCGATCTGAAGGGTCAGCGCCTTGCCGCTGGAGGTGCGGATCTCGATGCCAGTACCAGCATCCACATCAATCTGCAGGCCAGTGGCATCCGCAAGCTGATTAGCAATATTTTCGACATCAGCGCCTACCAGAACAGTAACATCGTCACCAGCCAGTTCCTGTACATTCGCTACCTCAGTATCATCAGAAGCCAGCGCAAACTTCTGTCCATTAATAGTAAATACAGAACCATCATCTGCGGTAATCGCACCATCCGCGATAGTGATTTTGTCCGGCTCAGGCTTGTTAGAGGTCAGGGTAACTGCGTCTGCTTGACCATCAAAACCAATAACGCTCATCGATGTGACGGTTGCTGCGTTAGAACCCGTTTCTGTGCTAGAGATGGTCAATGCACCACCTGCGCCGCCTGATGCCGTAAATGCACCGCCCGTAATATTTTCAATTTCAGATTTGATGGCAGCCTCAATCTCAGCATTAGTGGCAGTTGCGGCCGCAAGATTATATACCTTACCGGAACCGCCAACAATAGACTGACCGTCCATTGTCAATGTGATACCATAGGTCTTGCCATTATCTGCACCGAAGTTAATAGTGAAAGTGTTACCGTCGTTAGCTGTACCCCAATCGGTATTAGTTGCTACTGCGGCTCCAGTGACAGCACTACTTGCAGTACCTGCAATGAAGCCGGTGTTTACACCGGAAACTTCGATGGAAGTTGCGCCGCCTTCGCTCAGCGAGCCGTCCAGCAGCTTGATACCGTTGAAGTTCGCGGAATCCGCGATGCGGTCGATCTCGCTCTTGAGCTGGTCAACTTCCTTCTGGAGGTTGGCGCGGTCGGTCTCGTTGTCATAGGTGCCGTTCGCGGACTGGGTCGCCAGCTCGACCATACGGTTGAGCATATCGTGTACTTCGGTCAGCGCGCCTTCAGCGGTCTGCACGAGGGAGATGCCGTCCTTCGCGTTGTCCTGCGCCTTGTCCAGACCAGTGATCTGCGCGCGCATCTTCTCGGAAATCGCAAGGCCCGCCGCGTCGTCGCCCGCGCGGTTGATCTTGTAGCCGGAAGACAGCTTCTCAAGGTTCTTGGACAGTGCCGAAGTGTTGTTGGAGTAGTTGCGGTAGGCATTCATTACCATTACATTATGCTGGATTCTCATTTTATTTCCTCCTTGAAATATCGAGCCTCAGCCATCCTTGCTTTGGCTTTTGGGGTGGATGCGCCGCCGCTTCCAGCCATCCGGCCGGGCTGACGGGAAGGGAAGCGCGTTGACAATCTATTTCACACAGTCCGCGGACTGCCTGAAACCAAAGAAATAAATATTATGTTGGATTCTCGTGGACTGCCTGCGGGGCAGGCTTCCGGCGCGCCCGCGCCTGTGCGCGGGGTTGCCGTCTTTTGTTCCCACTAAACGGCGCTGAAAACGCTGATAGAAACGGAGCGCCGCGAAACAGCTTACCGTTCCGCTTCTATCGGCGCTCCCGCGCCGCGTCCATGGGCATATACCGGCGTCCCGACCGGCATGGTGTTTTTTTAGTCGATAGCGGGGGGCGGGCCGCCCAATGCAAGCTGGGAAAGGCCCTGCGCCCGAATATTGATCGCGCCGTTCTCCGCCCGCCGGAGCACTGTGCCGCACGCGGGGCAGACCCAGACCCGATCCTGCTTTGTCAGCGCATCGTTTACATGGCCGCACACGTGGCACCGCTTCGCAGAGGGGAAATCGGCCCCGACGGTGATATACGGCTTGCCCTGCCGCGCCAGTTTGTATTGCAGGCAAAGGCGGAAGCGGCCGAAGCCGGCATCCATCACGTTTCCCAGCTTGATTTCCCGTGATGCCTCACGCAAATCGCTTTCCCTCACACATACGGCGTTCCAAGCGTTGGCTATCCGCCGGCTCTCCTTGTGTATGAAGTCTTTGCGTTGGTTTGCGATATGCTCATGCAAAAGCTGGATTTTGCGGCGCTGTTCCTGATAGTTTTTGGAATCCGGCTGCATGCGGGAAAGCCGCCGCTGCATCAGGGCGAGTTTTTTCTCGGACTGCCGAAGCCAGTGCGGCGGGTCGGCAGTTTGGCCGTTGCTGTCCACATAGAAGTGGGGGATGGAGTAGTTCAGTCCCAGCGTGGTTTCCGGCGTAGGGACGGCAGGCTGCGGCGCTTTTTCGTCGTATTCATATTGCAGAGAGCAGAAATAGCGTCCGGAAGGGGTTTTGCTGACGACTGCTGATTTCAGCACCCACCAGTGCAGCGGTTTCCGGTAGAGCCGCGCCCGCACCACGCCGATCTTTGGCAGCCGGACGCCGTCCTTGACCAGATAAAGCGTCGGGCCGGATTTGAGATACTGGCAGAAGGTTGTATAAGAGTTTTTCTGCGCCTTTTTGCGCTTATAGGATGGATAACCGTATTGATCCGGATGCTGGAAGAAATTCTGAAAGGCGCGCCGCAGGCTTTGATGCACGCTGCATAACGCCTGGCTGTCCACCTCCTGCAGGAAGGGGGCTTCTTTTTTGTATTTGGCCGGCGTCGGCAGGAAATGCTTGTCGGTCGCGGCATAGAATTCCTCGGCGTCCGCAAGAATGCGGTTCCAGATGTACCGGCAGCAGCCAAATGTTTTTTCAAACAATTCCGCCTGCTCCGGCGTAGGGAAAAGCGGCACTTTGATCGTGCGGTTCAGACGCAGCCTGCCGTCTTGGGTATGCTGTTTTTCCTGCCCCTTCGGCAATGCTGAGCGCCTCCTCGCCGCCGGCTTTGGGAAAGCGCCGGCAGGGATGTCGCTGAGACCGCGCAGCACGCGTTCAGAAAGTATACTTTTATAAACTCGATAAAGATAAAAAAATTTACAACTTAGGTATTAACAAAATCGGGATTCTAACCGATAATGATAGTGTAAGCTGAACCGGCCGTATGTTTTAGAAAAGTATACCATTTCGGACGGAAGGCTCATTTCGTCGGGGGTTCTGACCGAACAGCTTTTGCATAAAATGTTCCTTTTGGCATTCCACAGGCGCTGGCCGCTTGGAGGAGTGTTATTTTTTTGCCGCGCCACGCCCGACATACCTCGCGGAAATTGTCCGGCAGGGGGCGGGGCGGCCTGCCGAATTTCACCCCGCGCGCCTTGGCTGCCGCAATGCCCTCTGCCTGCCGCTTGCGGATGCTTGTACGCTCGTTTTCCGCCACAAAGGACAGGATTTGCAGCACAAGGTCAGCGATAAACGTCCCCATCAGGTCTTTGCCCTGCCGCGTGTCCAGCAGAGGCATGTCCAGCACGCAAATATCGATGCCGATTTCTTTTGTCAGTACCTGCCACTGGCGCTGGATCTCTTTGTAATCCCGTCCTAACCGGTCGATGCTCAGAATATAGAGCAGGTCGCCGGTTTTTAATTTTTTGACCAGCTTTTTGTATTCGGGGCGCTCAAAATCCTTGCCGGATTGCTTGTCGATAAAGATATGATTGTCCGCCACCCCCTTGCCGCGCAGCGCGATCAGCTGGCGGTCCTCGTTTTGATCGAAGCTGGACACCCTGATATAGCCGTAGACGATATTCAAGCGCGATTCCTCCGTTCTGTGTGATTTGCAGCAGTTTTGATTTTCTTGCAGATATCCGGAAAAACATAGAAGTTCGTGTCATATAAGGGACGCTGCGATATCATTTTTGTGTAGTTTGATCAAATCATATTCTGATTTTGCGAATGGAGGAATTTGCTTTTCAGCAAAAAAATACAGCCGATGGCTATGCCATCGGCTGTATAAAAAATTTTATTGTTTATTGGATCGGGAACGCTCCGGCAACTGCTTTATTTCGATTGGTTTTATGATTCCGGAGGGATGGCGGCGCGCAGACGGTCAAGCGCCGCCTGAAATCGCGGCTCATTCCAGAGGGGAGCATAGTGTTCATCTGTCTCAATCGCGCGCAGCGTCAGCCGGAGCATCTCCGAAATTTCGTTCGGCGTAGGCACATGGGTCTGCACAGCGGCAAAGAACGGGTTATCACGGTAGTCCAGCGTATAGGCGAGTCTCATATCGATATATTGCTCGAACAAATCAAGCGCAGTCTGGTTGTCGTCCTCGTCCTGTGCAAGCATGATACCGAGCAGAAGCCCATTCGAGCGGTCCAAATCAAACAGGTCATCTATCGCGGAGTAAGCGTCTACGAAGCGACGGGCAGCGGCAAAGTCTTTTTTTTCGCCGTGAAACAGTAGCCAGGTTCATCAGCGCGACTGAGACTTCGTCGACATGGATCAGGAGTGCGCGGCGTGAAAGACGTTCTGCTTTGCAGGAAGTTCTTCGATCAGCTGCTCTGCCTCACCATAGCGGCTGAGAATGGTGAGCGTGTTGATGCGCAGCATTTTAGCGACCGGTTTTTCGCCAACATCTTCGGTCTGACGTTCTCCCTGCTCGAATAGGGCAAGGCACTGCTCGCTGATTTCCTCTGCGGCCTGTTCGGCATGGTCCGCGCGGTTCAGCGCGGAGGCAAGATAATGGTAGTACATACCGCCAACAATCAGCTTGAGCGAGCCGCTGGACGGAAATTCGCGGAGGATGGCCTCAGCCGCTGACCGTCCGGCGTCAAAGCCTTGCCCGCTGAACACTTCGTGCAGACGGTCGGTGATTGCGCGCACCTCCTCGTCTGTTGGGGCAGCGTGGAAGTCGAGCAGCGCGTCTACCGTCATACCCAGCGCCCGGGCGAGCGGCGGGAGCAGTGTGATATCAGGGTAGCTGGCGTTTGTTTCCCATTTGCTGACTGCGGCGGCAGTCACGCCGACCATATCCGCAAGGTTTTCCTGTGTCATATTTTTTGCGCGGCGCGCGCAGGCGATGATATTCCCGATGGGAAGCTGCATAGCAACCATCCTTTATTATAATAATAGGATATACAAAAGGGCCTTTTGTATCATTATCATATCATGCGGCATATCGAAGCACAATAGAGGCAAAGTTTAACCGCCGGTTGGATTTTTCAACCGGCGGTTAAAAGTATCGATCTTATTTATCTGCCAAAATAGCTGAAGTGCATGTAATCGCGCTTGCTCGACCAGGCGTTGCCGCCCCAGGAGAAACCGTACTTCGTGAAAGCGTTGTAAACGTCGCCGCCCTCGGGGATGGAGTATGGATCTTCGCCGGGCAGCCAGTGCGTACCGGTCGTCGGGGTGAGCGAGCCGTCCTCGTTGATGGTCGCCTCCATATTTTCCTCCCAGTTGATGTCCACTGCGGTGCCCTGTGAATGCTCGCCGGTGCGCCAGGAATAGCAGCCCACGTTCTTGATCGGGAACTGCTCCGCCCCGTTATAGATCTCCTCAAAGATCGCCTCGTAGATCGGCGCAAGACTTTGGTTTACCTGTAAGTAAGCGGTGCCGGTCGTCTTGCTGCCGTCCTCCTGCAGGCGCCATACCGGAACGGCGATCTCGATCATGTGGGCCTCTGCTTCTTCGGCGGTCTGATACTGCACGCCGTCCAAGCCGTAAACCAGCTCCATTTTTTCCTCATTGGTTTCCGGCAGGATAAAATCGGGGTCGGTCCACAGATCAGAGGGGTCCTCTACCGCAGGTAAATCCGAGGGATCGTCGTCGTTTTCACTGTCCGGCTTGGCGAAAGCATCGCAAAAGCGGCTTGCCATGATCAGCGCCTGTTCGCGGGTAGCCGTGCCATTCGGCGCGAGAATGGTGGTTTCATCGGAAGTGGAGATGCCGTTCACCACGGTGTAGTCCACCATGGCAATGACCGCATCCAGCGCATAGCGCTTGATATTGGGAACATCGGGGTAGTCCTCCAGGCAGGCGTCGCCCGCGATGGCGGCCGCTTCGATCCCAGCAGCATCCAGCACATTGTACAGCATCAGGCAAAGATCCTGCCGCTCGATGCTGGCGTCGGGATCAAAAATACCGTCCCCTCGGCCGTTGACCAGACCGAGCTCATATGCGGCGACAACGTATGGGTCGTCACAGTCGCGGAACGGCTTTTTGCCGGAAGCGAACACAGCCTTACCGCTGACCTCCTTGTAGGCGTTGACGGCGATGCCGCAGAATTCGGCGCGCGTGATCTCCTCTTTCGCGTTCAGCGATGCAAGCGCGCTGGGCATCAACCCTGCGTCCTGCGCGGCGGCTACGCCTTCCTGCGCCCAGGTGGAGACGTTTGAGAGAGCGCCTGCATGCGGCGTGAACATGGCGGCCAGCAGGGCGAGCGTTCCCGCGCGGCGGGCAAAGGAATGGGGCATAAGAAAAAAACCTCCTTGAAAAATGGAAATGCAATCATGTATTTTGTATATAGTATTATGCGGAATTGTGTCGAATTTGTGTAAAACTGGAACTTATTCACAATATCCACAAGGTTTTCCACAAAAAGCGCAGTTTGCCGAATCAATCTGAAGCGGCGCGGTCCAATGTGCGGTATTGCAGCGCTTCCGCAAGGTGTTCCGCCTGAATCAGAGGGCTTTCGGCCAGATCCGCGATCGTACGCGCGACGCGCAGCACACGGTCGTGCGCACGGGCGGTCAGGCCGAGGCGTTCAAATGCGGCGGCGAATATGCGCGACGCATCCTCGGACAGCGCGCAGAAATCCGCCAGCTGCGCGGGCGGCAGGGCAGCGTTGCAGACGTCTTGCCCTTGCCGCCGGTACTGTATCGAGCGAGCCGCCAGCACGCGCATACGGATATCGGCCGAGGATTCCTCGGCAGCCTGTCCGCGGGCGGCCAGCGCTGCGTATTCCACCGGCTGCACCGCGACCTGTAGATCCATACGGTCCAGCAGGGGACCGGAAAGGCGCTTTAGGTACTGCTGCACAGACGATTTGGAGCAGGTGCAGCGTTCGGTGCCGTACCAGCCGCAGCGGCATGGGTTCATCGCAGCGATGAGCTGGAAGCTCGCAGGATAGGTGACCTGTCCAGCCACGCGGGAGATCGTTACCCTGCCGTCCTCGAGCGGCTGGCGCAGGGTTTCAAGCACGTCGCGGTGAAACTCAGGCAGCTCGTCCAGAAACAGCACGCCGCGGTGCGCGAGCGTGATCTCTCCGGGCACGGGCAGACGGCCCGCAGCGCCAGAGCCGCCCGCCATGGCGCTGGCGGAGGAGCTGTGGTGAGGCGCGCGGAATGGGCGCTCGGCACGCTCGACTGCTTCCTGACCGCGGCCGACAGCCGACCAGACGCGGATGACCTCCAGCCGTTCGCTGTCCGACAGCGGCGGCAGAATGGTGGGAAATCGTTTTGCCATCATGCTTTTGCCCGAGCCGGGTGGCCCGGAAAGCAGGATGTTGTGTCCGCCCGCGGCGGCGATCTCAAGCGCACGCTTGACCGCATGCTGGCCCATGACATGTGCAAAGTCGAGTGCGTCGTCCTGCGGCTTGGGTGCAGGCGGCGGGGGACAGGGCGAGAGCGGCACGCGGCCGCTCAAATGGGCGAGCAGATCGCGCAGGCTGGCAACAGGAAGAACGCAAACGCCGGAAGCGTAGCAAGCCTCCGACGCGTTTTGCGCGGGAACATATACCGTGCGAAAACCTGCGTCCCGCGCGGCGAGCGCCATGGAAAGCGCGCCGCACACCGGACGCAGCTCCCCGGAAAGCGAAAGCTCCCCCAGAAACACAGCATCCTGCGGGAGCGGGTCGATCTCACCCGCCGCAGCGAGAATGGACAGCAGGATGGGCAGGTCGTAAGCGGTACCCGCCTTTTTGGTATCAGCGGGGGCAAGGTTGACCGTCAGGCGGGAGACCGGCCAGTCGAAGGAACATGCCTTCGCGGCGGCACGCACGCGTTCACCTGCTTCGGACACCGCGCCGGTCGGCAAGCCGACCACGTCCAGCCGCGGCAGGCCGCCGGACAAAAAACATTCGACGGTGACGATATAACCGTCGATGCCGCTGAGTCCGGCCGAAAACACGCGCGATACCATCCAATTCCTCCCTGATGCGGTGAAATGTATATTTATACTATACTATTATTCGGCAAATTTCGCAATGCAAAACGCCAAATGCAAAACAACTGTAACATTGGATGGGGAAAACAGAATGTGTTTCACAATACGAAATATTGGACTGGAATCGGGGATTTGTTACGAAATTGTCATATTTGGTGTTTACATTTTTGGGGAGTAGTGATAAAATAAATAGGGCCGGTGAAAGCGGCTTTTTCCCGCGCAAAATGTGGTAAAAAGCCTTTCGCCCCTTCAGCATGTCATAACTGAATAGGAGGATATAAAACATGGCAAGAAAGATGAAGTCCATGGACGGTAACACCGCTGCGGCACACGTGTCGTATGCGTTTACCGAAGTCGCGGGTATCTATCCGATCACCCCGTCCAGCCCCATGGCAGACAGCGTTGACCAGTGGGCAGCCGCGGGTCAGAAGAACATTTTCGGTACGACCGTAAAGGTCATCGAAATGCAGTCCGAGGCGGGCGCTGCGGGTACGGTGCACGGCTCTCTGGCAGCCGGCGCGCTCACCACGACCTACACTGCGTCTCAGGGCCTGCTGCTGATGATCCCGAATATGTACAAGATCGCGGGCGAGCTTCTGCCCTGCGTGTTCCATGTTTCCGCGCGTACGGTTGCGTCCCATGCGCTGAACATCTTCGGCGACCATTCCGACGTTATGGCCTGCCGTCAGACCGGTTTCGCCATGCTGGCTGAGACCAACCCGCAGGAAGTTATGGATCTGGGTGCGGTTGCGCATCTGGCAACCATCAAGTCCCGCGTTCCGTTTATCAACTTCTTCGACGGCTTCCGTACCTCCCACGAGATCCAGAAGATCGAGGTTTGGGACTACGAGGATCTGAAGGAAATGTGCGACATGGACGCTGTTGAAGCGTTCCGTAAGCGCGCCCTCAATCCGGAGCATGCGATGATGCGCGGCTCCCACGAGAACGGCGACGTATTTTTCCAGCACCGCGAGGCGTGCAACAAGTACTACGAAGCAGTTCCGGAGATCGTTGAGGAGTACATGGGCAAGGTTAACGCCAAGCTCGGCACCAACTACCAGCTGTTCAACTACTACGGCGCGCCGGATGCTGACCGCGTGATCATCGCGATGGGCTCGATCTGCGACGTAGCAGAGGAAGTTATCGATTACCTCAACGCGCACGGCGAGAAGGTCGGCCTGATCAAGGTTCGCCTGTACCGTCCGTGGCGTGCGGACAAGCTGATCGCCGCGATCCCGGAGACCGCGAAGAAGATCGCTGTCCTCGACCGCACCAAGGAGCCGGGCGCCCAGGGCGAGCCGCTCTATCTGGACGTTGTCACCGCGCTGGCAAACGCAGGCATCACCGATAAGACCGTTATCGGCGGCCGTTACGGCCTGGGTTCCAAGGACACGCCCCCGTCCTCTGTCTTTGCAGTATACGAGGAGCTCACCAAGGACCAGCCCAAGCGCCAGTTCACCATCGGCATCACCGACGACGTTACCTACCTGTCCCTCGAGGAGAAGCCCTCGCCGAACACTGCGGCAGAAGGCACCATCGAGTGCAAGTTCTGGGGTCTCGGCGGCGACGGTACGGTCGGCGCGAACAAGAACTCCATCAAGATCATCGGCGACCACACCGACAAGTATGTTCAGGCGTACTTCCAGTACGACTCCAAGAAGACCGGCGGCGTGACCATTTCGCACCTGCGTTTTGGCGACAAGCCGATCAAGTCTCCGTACTATATCAACAAGGCGGACTTTGTTGCCTGCCATAACCCCTCCTATATCATCAAGGGCTTCCCGATGGTGCGCGACGTTAAGCCGGGCGGTATCTTCATGATCAACTGCCAGTGGTCCGACGAAGAGCTCGACCACCACATGCCGGCTGAGGCAAAGCGCTATATCGCGAAGAACAACATCCAGCTCTATACGATCAACGCGATCGACAAGGCGATCGAGATCGGCATGGGCAAGCGCACCAACACCATCCTCCAGTCTGCGTTCTTCACGCTGGCAAAGGTCATGCCGCAGGAAGAAGCGATCGGCTACATGAAGGATGCTGCGACCAAGTCCTACCTGAAGAAGGGTCAGGATATCGTCGATATGAACCACAAGGCGATCGACGTTGGCGCGACCGCGTTCCACAAGGTTGAGGTTCCGGCTTCCTGGGCAGACGCTGCCGACGCGGCGGACAACCGCGACCTGCAGGGCCGTCCGGAAGTCATCAAGATGGTCAAGGACGTTATGGAGCCGATCGGCCGCATGGACGGCGACTCCCTGCCGGTATCCGCTTTCGCGGGCGAGCATGTTGACGGCTCCTTCGAGCACGGCGCTGCCGCTTACGAGAAGCGCGGCGTAGCCGTTACCGTTCCGACCTGGAATCAGGATACCTGCGTACAGTGCAACCAGTGCGCTTATGTCTGCCCGCACGCGACCATCCGTCCGTTCGCGCTGACCGAGGAAGAGGCTGCTGCCGCTCCGGCGTCTGCCAAGATCGTCGACATCAAGGCCGGCAAGGGCAAGGGCGTTTACAAGTACACCATGACCGTTTCGCCGCTCGACTGCATGGGCTGCGGCGTGTGTGTAGGCGTATGCCCGACCAAGTCGCTGACCATGGTTCCACAGGAGCAGGAAGCTGCTCAGCAGGATACCTTCGACTACTGCGTAGCCAAGGTTACCGAGAAGGCGGACATGATCTCTGTCAACTCCGTCAAGGACAGCCAGTTCAAGAAGCCGCTGCTTGAGTTCTCCGGCTCCTGCGCAGGCTGCGCCGAGACTTCTTACGCTCGCCTGATCACTCAGGTTTGCGGCGACCGTATGTATATCTCCAACGCGACCGGCTGCTCGTCCATCTGGGGCGGTCCGGCTGCTACCAGCCCGTACACCGTTGACAAGGACGGCCACGGCCCGGCTTGGGCAAACAGCCTGTTCGAGGACAACGCGGAGCACGGTCTCGGTATGTACTATGGCCAGGAAGCCATCCGTGAGCGCCTGATCGCCAAGCTCGAAGAGATGGCTGCGGCGGACGCTACTCCGGCTGAGACCAAGGACGCGATCGCCAAGTTCATGGAGACCAAGAACAACGGCGCTGCCAACGCAGAGCCGGCCAAGGCTCTGGTTGCCCAGCTCGAAAAGGGCGCGGCTGCCGGCTGCGACGCCTGCAAGGAAGTGCTGGAGCACAAGGAATATCTGGCTAAGAAGTCCGTCTGGATCTTCGGCGGCGACGGCTGGGCTTACGATATCGGCTTCGGCGGCCTGGATCACGTCCTCGCTTCCGGCCAGGATGTAAACGTGATGGTATTCGATACCGAGGTTTACTCCAACACCGGCGGTCAGGCTTCCAAGGCGACCAACATCGGTGCGGTTGCGCAGTTCGCAGCTTCCGGTAAGGTCACCAAGAAGAAGAGCCTTGCTGAGATCGCCATGAGCTACGGCTATGTATACGTTGCCCAGATCGCGATGGGCGCGAACATGAACCAGACCCTCAAGGCAATCGCGGAAGCGGAAGCTTACCCGGGCCCGTCCCTCATCATCGGCTACGCGCCCTGCGAGATGCACTCCATCAAGGGCGGTATGACCAACTGCCAGGCCGAGATGAAGAAGGCTGTCGACTGCGGCTACTGGAACCTGTTCCGCTTCAACCCGCAGCTGGCTGAGGAAGGCAAGAATCCGTTCATTCTGGAGTCCAAGGAGCCCAAGACCGA
>DXDO01000061.1 GCA_019115425.1 Candidatus Agathobaculum merdigallinarum
GTATTATATTGATAAAAATGATGGTTTTGTGACATTCCCAAAAATCGTCCCCCCTTATGTGAAAAATAGAAGTTTTAGAGGTTTCGTATCTTTGATAATATAATAACAAAGAAATGAAAACGCGAGGAGGGAAGAAAAGCATGGAATATATACTGGAAATGAAGGACATCAGCAAAACCTTCCCTGGTGTGAAGGCGCTTGACCATGTGCAGCTGCAGGTAAAGCCCGGAGAGGTCCATGCGCTGATGGGTGAAAACGGCGCAGGCAAATCAACGCTGATGAAGATCCTCATGGGTATATATACCAAGGACGACGGCGGGGAGATCCTGTTTGACGGAAAACCCTATCATGCTTCCAACCCGAAGGAAGCAATGGATACCGGCGTTGCCATGATCCATCAGGAGTTGAATCCGATTCTGGATATGACCGTTTATGAAAATATTTTCGTCGGACGTGAGTTGCGGAAAAATGGTTTGGTGGACAAAAAAGCGGAGATCGAAGAGGCACAGCGCCTGATCGAGGAATGCGGACTGCATGTATCCCCGAAGGAGATGCTGCGCAACCTGACAGTCGCACAGTGCCAGTTGATTGAGATCATCAAGGCGATCTCGATCAACGCCAAGGTCATCATCATGGATGAGCCGACCGCAGCCATTACCGACCGCGAAGTCGAGCTGCTGTTCGGGCATATCCGCAGGCTGACCCAAAAGGGCGTCGCGATTATTTACATTTCGCACCGCATGGACGAAATCTTTTCCATCTGTGATCGTGTCAGCGTTTATCGCGACGGGCAGTATATCGGCTCGGGCGCTACCAAGGATCTGGATGAGGCGCAGCTGATCAAGATGATGGTCGGCCGCGAGATTACTGACGTGTTCCCCAAACTGGAAGCAGAGATCGGTGAGGTCATTTTTGAGGCCAAGAATATTGTCCGTGCGGATCATAAAGTCAAGGGTGTCAGCTTTTCCGTCCACAAAGGCGAGATCTTGGGCATCGGCGGTCTGGTCGGCGCGGGACGCAGCGAACTTGTGGAAGGCATCTTCGGTATGCATGAGTTGTCTGGCGGCGAGATCTATGTCAAGGGCAAACAGCTGAAAGTGCATTCGCCGCACGATATCATCCAGGAAGGCGTAGCGCTCATCACCGAGGACCGCAAGGGTACCGGCCTGAATCTGAGCGGTACGGTAAACGATAATATCGCGATGGTGGCGATTCAAAAGCTGCTGTCTCACGGTCTGTATAACAAAAACAAAGCGCGCAGCGCTTCGCAGGAGTACATTGAAAAACTGAATATCAAAACTCCTTCCGGTGATCAGATTGTCGGCAACCTGTCCGGCGGCAACCAGCAGAAAGTTGTTATAGCCAAGTGGATGCTCAATGAGCCGGATATCATCATTCTGGATGAACCGACGCGCGGCATTGACGTTGGCGCAAAGCGCGATATTTATTTGCTGCTGGGCAAGTTGGTGCAGCAGGGCAAGGCGGTTGTTATGATTTCGTCGGAGATCCCAGAGCTGATGGGTGTCTGTGACCGGATTCTGGTCATGTGCGAGGGGAATCTTTCTGGTGAGGTCAAGCGGGACGAGTTCTCGCAGGAACGCATCATGACGCTTGCCTCCGCGATCAAGGTATAAAGGAAGGGGTAAACATGAAACAGACCAAAAGTGTAAAATCGCTGATCAGCGAATATTTCATCTTCGTGATCTTTATCGCGCTGGTCATCGTATTGACCTGCCTGAAGCCGAGTTTTATCCAGCCGAGCAATCTGGTCAATATTCTCAAACAAGCTTCGATCAACGGCATTTTGTCTTTCGGCATGATGTTCGTTATCATTGCGGGCGGTTTTGATATGTCCGTCGGCTCTACGGTCGCGTTTACCGGTATCGTAGCCGCCATGCTGGGCCAGGGTCAGTACCCGCTGATCGTGCCGCTGGTGGTTGCCATGCTCGCGGGCTTGGCTGTCGGCGTCGTAAACGGTGTCGGCGTGGCGGTCGGCGACTTGCCGCCGTTTATCATGACACTTGGCACGATGACCGCTGTACGCGGTTTGGCGTTGCTGCTCTCGGACGGCAAACCGGTTACAGGCATCAGCGAGGAGTACAAGGCAGTAGCCGCGACTTCGGTGGCCGGCATCCCGATGCTTGCGATCTTTCTTGTGATCGTCATTCTGATTTGCTCCTTTGTGCTGGCGAAAACCGTATATGGCCGCCGTGTTTACGCCTGTGGCGGCAACCTGCAGGCGGCGCGCGTTTCCGGCATCAACACCACCATGATCCGTATCTCCACATTCGCCATTGCCGGCCTGCTGGCTGGCCTGAGCGGCTTCCTGATGACCTCCCGTGTGACCATCGGCCAGCCGACCGCAGCAGAGAGCTATGAGATGGATGCGATCACCGCTTGTGTCGTCGGCGGCGTGTCCATGTCGGGCGGCGTAGGCAAGCCTTGGGGCGTTGTGGTAGGCTGCCTGCTGATCACTGTTATCACCAACGGTCTCGATATCCTGGGCGTATCGTCCCACTGGCAGAAGATCGTTAAGGGCGCGATTATCGTTCTGGCGGTTCTGATTGATGTGAAGGGCAAGCGTAAGAAAGACTGACGGATGTTAGGAGAAGAGCGCAGCATCGCCCTTCTCTGACATATAAGCTTCTTAAGGAGGAAGAAAAAGATGAAAAAGAAGAGATTCCTGGCTATGCTGATGGCCGGCGCTATGACGCTCGGCATCACAGCGTGCAGCACTGAGACCGGCTCCACGACCGATCCAAGCGCGAGCGAAGAAGGCGGCGAAGGCGGCGCGTACAAGATTGCGCTGATCGCACAGCATCAGACCAATGCGTTTCAGATCGCTATTGCAGAGGCTGCTGAGGCCAAGGCAGAGGAGCTGGGCGTTGATCTGACCATCCTGAGCGCGGATCAGGACGCTGTGACCCAGATCAGCCAGATCGAGCAGTGCGTATCCGAGGGCTATGATGCCATCCTGTTTGAGCCTGTCGATCCGGACGGCCTGGTCGATGCAGCCAAGAGCGCATCCGAGGCGGGCGTCGTTGTCATCAACATTGTTTCCGCCTGCACGGATTGGGAGAACAACGGTATTGCTGCGGTTTCCTACGGCGATAACGTAAAGGCTGGCGAAGTGGAGATGCAGCAGGTTGCTGATCTGCTGGGCGGCAAGGGCAACATCGCGATCCTGACCGGCCCCTCCGGCGACTCCGGCGGCCTGCAGCGCATGGAAGGCTATGAAAACATTCTTGCGAACTACCCGGACATGGTTCAGGTGGTTTCCCCGGCAGACTGCCAGTGGGATACCGCGCAGGCGCAGGCCACTGTTGAGAGCTGGCTGTCTGCATACGATCTGGATGCGATCGTCTGCCAGAACGACGGCATGGCAGTCGGCGCAGGCAATGCAGCTGGTGCAAACAGCGGCATTATAATCACTGGTGTCGACGGCACGCCGGACGGCTTTGAGGCGATCAAGGACGGCCGCATGACCGGTACCGTTTCCCAGAACGGCGGCGCAATGGCTGAGAACGCGCTGGAGGCTGCGGTTACGCTGCTCGACGGCGGTACGCTGGAGACCAATGAGATCATCACGGACAGCACCTGGATCGACGCTTCCAACGTAGCGGACTATGAGTAAGCAGCAGATAGCTGTTTTCAAATACGCATAGACGTGTTATCATGAATAGGGAAAAGGGAAAGCGGTCACGTTTTCCCTTTTCTTATTCGAGCGATATGAACTGGGGGTAATTATGCTAAGGGTAGTGCTTGCGGACGATGAAAACAAAGTCGTCCTGCTGATGCAGAAGCTGATTGATTGGGAAAAATTGGGTTACGAGATCGTCGGGGTCGCAAACGACGGCTTGCGGGCGATTGAGCTGGTGCAGGAAACGCATCCGCATCTGTTGATCACCGATATCCGGATGCCGGGCTGCGATGGGATCGAGCTGATCCGCAGGGCAAAGGAATTACAGCCGGGGCTGCACTTTATCGTCATCAGTGGATACCGCCAATTCGAATATGCACAGAATGCGCTGAAATACGGCGTGGAGGATTATCTGCTCAAGCCGCTCAAACAGGATGAGCTCTACGGTATTCTGCTGCGCCTGAAGGAAAAGCTTGGTGAGGAGGCTGCGCTGGAGTACCAGCTGCAAAAGAGCGGCGAGCGCCGTCAAACGCTTGCGCTTGCCGCCCTGAAAGAGGCAGCGGACCGGCAGCAGCCGTTTTTGACCGCAGAGCAGGCGGAAGAGGAATATGGTTTTCGCTTTGGGCAGGGAAGCTATTTTGCTGTTATCGTTAAGCCTGACATTTCCAATGCCGCAAAGTATCTGGACGGCTATCAGCTCATGATGCAGCATACGCTGGAAATCGTGCGGCGCGAGGTGCAGCTTTTAGCAGATGAGTATGCCGCTGCGATGCAGAAAGAAGGCGTCGCGATCCTTCTCTACATGAAAGCGTTTCAGGCGGTGGAGGTCAAGCAGTGTTTTACCAAGATTCGCAAGGAAATCGAAAAGCAGCGAGATCTGTTCTGGGACATCCGAAGCACGATCTGCCTGGGCAGCCGGAAGGATCGCCCGGAAGGGCTGGCCCGCTCCATGCAGGAGGCGCTCTGGCTCTGTCGGGATCGCCTGTGTCATGTGCAGCCCTGGCGGGATGCGGAAATCGAAGAGCCCATGTGCTCTGAGCACTATCTGATGGATGCAGCGCAGAAAAAACGCTTTCAGGAAGCGGCAGAATATCTGGATGCAAACCGGTTTTCGCAGGAGCTGGAGGACAGTTATCGTTATATCTCCCAGAGGCAGCCACTGACAGGGCAGATGCTGGAGGACTGGTTTGATCAGGTTTTGGAGTCCAGCATTTACGGCATGCAGCAAAATGGCAAGGTCGCGGACCGTTTTGCGCAGACAATGGAGGAGGATTTCTGGCGCTGCACCAATGCGCAGGATATCTATCGGCTGCTGCGGCAGGATATCCAGCAGGAGATCCTTCGTCTGGACAATGAAAAAGCCCTGCGTGAGACCCGCCCGATCACCGAGGCCAAGCGCTATATCCAGCAGCACTATCAGGAATCCCTTCGGCTCGAGGATGTGAGCAGTGCGGTGGGGTTTAATGCCACCTATTTTTCCGCATTGTTCAAGAAAGAGACCGGGCAGAATTTCATGGATTATCTGACAGGGCTGCGGATCAACAAATCCAAGGAGCTGTTGTGCGACGACAAATTATCCGTACAGGATGTGGCGGAGCTTGTCGGCTACCGCGATTTAAAATATTTTTCCCGGCTGTTCAAAAAAACCACCGGGGTCAGCCCGTCGGATTATAAAAAGCTGTACAGGTAGGTGGTATTATGTGGCTGAAAGCAGGGTGGAAGCTGCGGAAGGCGCTCCGGCGCTATCGCAATGACAAGAACTTGGATGCCGTCCTGCATGCGGACTGGGCGCAGGATGCAGATCTCAACGCGTTCTTCGGAGATATTGAGGAGCGCTTGCATGGGGAAGAGATCACCCGCCTGCAGCAGAAGCAGGCAGAGTATCTGGCGCTGCAAAATCAGATTAATCCGCATTTCCTGTATAATGCGCTGGAAGCCATCCGGGCGGATGCTTTACTCGCGGACTGCGAGGAAATCGCCGAAACCACCGAGGCGCTTGCCACTTTCTTTCGCTATACGATCTCGAATGTGCAGGAATATGTGACGTTTTCCGATGAGCTGGACAATGTGGAAAACTATTTTACCATTCAGCGCTGCCGGTTTGGCAACAAGATTTCGATGGAACTTGAGATGGAAAACGAGGATCTGTTGGAGGCGCGCATGCCCAAGCTGATTCTGCAGCCACTGGTGGAAAACGCGGTTTCGCATGGTTTGGAAGGGAAAATCGAGCAGGGTACGGTCCGTATCATTGTCGAAAACAGCGACCGGACGCTTTTCCTGCGGGTGCGTGATGACGGCATGGGAATGCCTGCGGAGCAGGTAGACCGGCTCAACAGACAGTTTGCCGAACCCGATGTGCTGGCAGGTACACAGCAGCGGGGCGGCATTGCGCTGTGCAATGTCAACAGCCGGATCCGCCTGATGTTCGGGGAGGACTATGGCCTGCACATTTTCAGCGCAGCAGGAATTGGGACCGAGTGCTGCGTTACGCTGCCGCTGCTGCCGCAGGAGGAATAAAAGACGATGAAAGAGGAACTCATCCGTGTAGAAAATGGCTGTTTCCAGAGCGAAACCGGCAAATATCAGTTTGATATTTGCGTTTCTCGAGGGGAGTGCGTCGGGATATATGTCGACGATCATCTTACTTCCGGCACAGCCTATCTGGATATTTTCAAAGGGTTCTCGCATATGAAGGGCGGAAAAGCCTTTTCCTGCGGCAGGCGCGTTGGCTCGATGGAACTGGAGCGCTGGATCATGCAGAACAGCCTGATTGTGGATAAGTGCCGCTTTGACACAAAAGAACTGACCGTATGGGATTTTGTGATGGCGCTGGGCAAGCCGATCGGCATGCGCCAGAAAAAACTGTTGGAGCAGCGGCTGTATGCACAGGAGTCCACGAATATGCTGCGGCAGATGGAGCTGGACTTCTCCTGGGATACAAAGCTGGTGGAGCTCTCCCTGCTGGATTACTACCGACTTGCCGCGTTTCTCGTATGGTTCCGTGAGTATGAGCTCTTCATCCTGGACCGCCTTACGGAGACCCTGCGCTTAAAAGACCTTGAAAAATTGATGCATAGCATCCAGATCCTGATGGGGCAGGGGACCGCAGTGCTTCTGTTCGATATGGATGAGGAATTTATGTACCGGTATGCCAACAGAGTGGACGTGATAAAAGATCGAAAAACCTATTACCGGCTGTTTCCGGAGGAATACGACAGCCGCCTGTACGAAATATTGGGTTGGGAACGCAGAAGCGGGGGCGTGGAGCGTTCGGAGCCGCATCATGGAGAAAAGGTAGTGCTTACAGTGTCCAATCTGGTTTTTCCCTCTCTGCCTCCGCTGAATTTCCAGATCCGCAGCGGAGAGATTGCCTTTCTGCGGGATGAGAACTATAACACTGTATCGCGGATCAGGGATTGTTTTCTGGACGGAAAAAGCTGGCTGGGCGGCAAATTCTGTCTAAACGGCAAAGAATATGAGCACAGGGAGCTGGCAAAGGTGATCGGTTCGGAAATCGGACTCCAAATCGAGCGACCGGATCGCTCAAACGGCGTGCTGTTTGACAATCTGACAGCGCTCGATAATTTGGGCACCTGCCTGCTGTCCAAGGCGGGGCGGCATATTATCCGCCGGAAAATGACGGATAATATTTTGGATATGGCATCCCAATGGTTCTGCAGGGAGGCGCTGCTGCGTCCGCTCAGCGAGTGGCCGCTGCCGGAGCGCCTACGATTTTCCTATTTTAAATGGTATCTTCTCAATCCGCACCTGTTGATCTGCTTTTTTCCCTTCATGGGGCAGGAATCTGCCCACCATGAGATGATTATAGACATGCTGGTGACCTGTGCGAGAAGGGGGATGGCTGTCTGGGTCATTTCATCGGGGATCGATGCAATCTGCGAAAAAACGGAAAATAAAGAGTTTTTGAAACGGCTGCATTATGTAAACGAATAACGCTATTTAAAGCCGTTACGATGGGGCAGGGACAGCATTCGGCCGCGCGAACAAAACACCTCCCTGATATGGCAAACCGCGGTGCCGCCATCGGTATATCAAATTGGACGGAATGCTTAAACGGAATACTTGATAGCCACTTTGCAGATGGTCAACCACCTCTGTGAAGTGGCTGTTTCTGTG
>DXDO01000062.1 GCA_019115425.1 Candidatus Agathobaculum merdigallinarum
GGGTCGCCGTCCACCGAACCGAAGTTGCCGTGACCGTCGATCAGCGGGTAATGCAGCGAAAACGGCTGCGCCAGACGCACGAGCGCGTCGTAAACCGATGCGTCGCCGTGCGGATGGTAGCGGCCGAGCACGTTGCCGACCGTAGTCGCGGACTTGCGGTAGGGCTTATCCGAGGTCAGGCCGTCCTCATACATCGCGTACAGGATGCGGCGGTGGACCGGCTTTAAGCCGTCGCGCACATCCGGCAGCGCGCGGCCGACGATAACGCTCATTGCATAGTCGATATAACTCTTTTTCATCTCTTTTTCGAGATCGACCTGCAAGATTTTCTGCTGTTCGTATTCTTGACTCATTCTTTGCCTCCAAAAATGTTGGCTTTATTTCGCAAACGCTCTATTGCGTTTACACATCCAGATTCATGACGTACTTGGCGTTTTTCTCGATAAACTCACGCCGCGGCTCGACCTTTTCGCCCATCAGCAGCGCGAATGTTTCGTCCGCTGCCGCCGCATCGTCCATGGTCACCTGAAGCAGCGTGCGGTTAGCCGGGTCCATGGTGGTCTCCCAGAGCTGTTCAGGGTCCATCTCACCAAGGCCTTTGTAGCGCTGCACGCGCACGCCCTCGCCCATTTCGGCAAGGCAGGCGCGCTGCTGCTCATCCGTATAGGTATAGCGCACTTCCTTACCCTTTTCGTTCTTGAAAAGCGGCGGCTGCGCGATATACACGTGCCCGTGCTCAATCAGCGGCCGCATGAAGCGGAAGAAGAAGGTCAAAAGCAGGGTGCGGATATGGCTGCCGTCGACGTCGGCATCGGCCATCAGGATGATCTTGCCGTAGCGCAGCTTACTGAGGTCGAAATCATCGCCGAAGCCCGCGCCGAACGCGGTGATCATCGGGGTCAGCTTGTCGTTGCCGTATACGCGGTCGAGCCGCGCCTTTTCGACGTTGAGCATCTTGCCCCACAGCGGCAGGATGGCCTGGTGCCGGCGGTCGCGGCCCTCCTTGGCCGAGCCGCCTGCGGAGTCACCCTCGACGATGTAGATCTCAGTATAGGTCGGGTCCTTTTCAATGCAGTCCGCGAGCTTGCCCGGAAGGGAAGCCGAATCCAGAGCGGACTTGCGGCGCGTCAGCTCGCGCGCCTTTTTCGCGGCCTCACGGGCGCGCGCAGCGGTCTGCGCTTTTTCGATGATCGTGCGCGCGACCTGGGGGTTCTCCTCAAAGAAGGTCATCAGCTTTTCGGATACCATCGCGTCCACGAGCGCGCGCATCTCGCTGTTGCCCAGCTTGGTCTTGGTCTGACCCTCGAACTGCGCTTCCTGGAGCTTGACCGAGATGATCGCGGTCAGGCCCTCGCGCGCGTCCTCGCCCTTGAAGGACTCGTCATCCTTGAGGAGTTTGTATTTCTTGCCGTACTCATTGAGCACGCGGGTCAAAGCGGCCTTGAAGCCGGTCTCGTGCGTGCCGCCCTCAGTGGTATTGATGTTGTTGGCAAAGGAGAGCAGCAGCTCGTTATAGCTGTCGGTATACTGCATCGCGACCTCGGCCATCGAGGTGTCGCGGCTGCCCTCCATGTAGATGACGTCCTCATGCAGGGGGTTTTTGGTGCGGTTCAAATGCTGCACGAACTGGCGGATGCCGCCCTCGTAGTGCATGACCTCCTCGGTCGGCTCGTCATCGCGCTCGTCGCGCAGGGTGATCTTGAGGCCCGCGTTCAGGAAGGCCTGCTCGCGCAGGCGCTTTTCCAGCGTGTCGTAATCGTATTCGGTGGTTTCGAATATCTCGGGGTCCGCGTGGAAGCGGATGGTCGTGCCGGTCTCGCTCTCGCAGGGCGTGTCGCGCATTTTGACCTGCGTCACGCCGCGTTCAAAGCGCATATAGTGTTTGGTGTGCCCGTCGCGCACCTCGGCCTCCAGCCAGTCGGACAGGGCGTTGACGACCGACGAGCCTACGCCGTGCAGGCCGCCGGACACCTTGTAGCCCGAGCCGTCGAACTTGCCGCCCGCGTGCAGCACGGTCAAAACGACCTCGAGCGTCGGAATGCCCATCTGCGGATGGATGCCGCAGGGGATGCCGCGGCCGTTGTCCGTGACGCGGATAACGTCGCCCTTTTCGATCGTGACCTCGATGTGCGTGCAGTAGCCCGCGAGCGCCTCGTCGATCGAGTTGTCCACGATCTCGTAAACCAGATGGTGCAGGCCGCGCGCCGAGGTCGAGCCGATATACATGCCCGGGCGCTTGCGGACGGCCTCAAGGCCCTCCAGCACCTGGATCTGGCTTTCGTCATAGGTCTCGGTGACCTTCAGGTCGAGCACCTCGTCCTTGATTTCCAGTTCTTCACTCATATTTCCAGATTTCCTTTCGAGAAATTGCAATAACAAACCACAAACGCGCGCTTGGCGCGCAATTTAGATAGAAAATTGCGGATATCCGCAATTTTCATCAAAACCAAACTCGATTGAAACAATAGTTTCAATCGAAGTTTTAGACTGCATACCCTTTTTCCGCCCGCCTTTGCAGCGCCTGCGGCGACAACTGGGTCAGGTACAGCGTTTCCCCCAGCGCGTTTTCACAGAGCACCGCCGCGCGCGGCAGATCCTCATACAGCTCAATGATGCGCCCTTCCTCCTGCAGCCGGGCAAGCAGCGCCTGCGTGCGCTTGGAGACGGTCGCCGTATCCATGTCAAACACCGCAACCACGTTTTGCAGCGGCACAATATAATCCTGTCCCAGATGCAGATACATGGCAGATCTCCTGTTTTATTCCTGAAATAAACAAAAAATAACAGACCATGGAACGCACGCTGTACGGTGGCTGCAGCCCCCGTGCCAAGCGCGGTTCGCCGATCCGTTCCTCAAGCTGTATTCTTTTATAATTATACCACTTTTTTCTCAATTTGTGTAGCGAAAACTCTTGATATTTAAATAATTTTACCATTTTTTATTTGGAACACCGCGCCTGCGTGCAGCTTTTCCGAAATACCGTCCTCGCAGCAGGTGATCATCACCTGTCCGGCAGAGATCCGGTTGAGCACGAAGTCCTGCCGGCGGCGATCCAGTTCGGAAAGCACATCGTCCAGCAGCAGCACCGGATATTCCCCGCTCTCGGAAAAGAACAGTTCGCGCTCGGCGAGTTTGAGCGAAAGGGTACAGGTGCGCACCTGCCCCTGTGAGCCGAACGAAGCGGCGCTGCGGCCGTCGAGCAGCAATGTCAGATCGTCCTTATGCGGGCCGGACAGACAGCTTCGCGCGGCGATCTCCGCCGCCTTGTGGCGGTAAACGTGGTCGACCAGCTCTTTTTCGATCTGCTTCGCATCCGCAAACGGATCGGTGACCGACGAAACCGTCTGATACACGCCCGAAAGCTTTTCATGCGGCGCGATATCGGCATAAACCTCCGCCGCATGGGCAAGCAGCTTTTTGCAGTAATACGCGCGGTATCGGATGATCTGCGCGCCGATATGCGCCATGCGCAGTGAAAAATCATCCCACATGGAAAGCAGCGAGGGTTTTTCCTCGCTGTCGCGCAGAATACGGGTCTTGTGGTCGTGCAGCCGGTTATATTCCTCCAGATAGCGCGCGTAGTTCGGCCGCAGCTGGCACAGCGCGGTATCCAGAAATCGCCGCCGTGCGCCGGCGCCCTGCCGCACCAGCATCAGGTCCTCCGGACAAAATAAAACGGTTTTCAAAAGTCCCTGTACATCAGCCTGCCGCTTCTGCCGCACGCCGTTCCTGTAAATTTCCATGGCTTTGAGCCGCGAAAGGCGCAGTTCAAGCGCGAAATCGCGCCCCTGCGCCGCAAAATCTGCGCGGATCAAAGCATGGTCCGTGCCAAACCGCAGACCTTCTTTTTTCTGCGCCGTGCGGAACAGCCGCATCGTCGAACAAGCTGCCGCCGCTTCCAGCAGATTGGTTTTGCCCTGACCATTTTCGCCGCAGATCAGATTGACCGAGGGGTCGAGCACGAAACGCTCATGTTCGTAATTGCGGAATTGCTCGAGTTCGATCGAATGGATATTCATAAATGCCTAACCTTACATTTTGGATTTTTTCCCGTCAGAAAATCGATCAGCGGCTGCGCTCCGTCCTCGAGCGCGTCCGCAGGGATAACAATGCTGGCCGGTTTTCCGTCCGGCTCGGCCAGAATACAAATCAGACCTCTTCCTTCGGTGACCGACTGGATGCTGCCATACGGCACCGTCAGACTGCCCTTTGCTTCGCGGCAGCTGTGTGTCAGCCGCTTGTTTTCAAAGGTCACGACATAGTTTAAGTCCTTGGTACCGTATTGCTGCAAAAGCTGTTTTTCATAGCGCGCGGTCTGCGGGCCGGGCATTGCGCCGCGCAGCAGCTTGATGAAGAAAAACATGAATGCGGCCGCAAACGCAACAAACAGCAGGAACATGAAATCGTCCCCCACGCCTGCGTTGATCTGGTTCAGGCAGAGCGAATAAACAATGACAAATGCCGCCAATATCAGCAGGATATAGGACATATACTTGTTTTTATTGGCAAATCTGGAAAAGTATAATTTCCAGTTGTCGTGGCTGATCTGGTATTGGATGGTTTTGCCCTGCATGGGACATTCCTCCTGTTGTGTGAAATGGCTCAAACAATCGAGACGGTTTCGCCGTCCAGGGTAACCGTGTCCCCGGGGCGCAGCTTTCTGCCGCGCTGGGTGCAGATGTCGCCGTTGACCTGCACCTCTCCCTCCGCGATGCGGATTTTGGCCTCGCCGCCTGAAGCGACAAGGTTTGCAAACTTGAGCAAAGCGTCGAGCTTGATAAACTCGGTATCGATTTTAATTTCAGTCATTGGCTTTGAGCCTCACAGGCAGAACGAGATAGGTGTATTTGTCTCCTTCGAGCGGCGAAATGACCATCGGGTTGAGCGGCCCCTTGAGCTGAACCTTGACCGTATCGTCGCCGGCGGCGCGCAGCGCGTCCAGAATATAACGATTGTTGAAGCCGATTTCCAGATCATTGATCTCGCCGTCCAGCGGGCATTCGTCGTAGCTTTTGCCGACCGCCGTGATGCAGGACATCTGAACGTAAGAACCGTCGAAATGGAAGCGCACCGGATTTTTCAGCTTTTCGGAAACGATCAGCGACACACGTTCGATGCAGGTGATCAGCTCATGCCGGTCGGCCTTGACGATATGCTCGAATTCCGAGGGAATCGCCGCGCGGTAGTTCAAAAACTCGCCGTCGATCAGGCGGGTGATCAGTGTCGTGCCGCCGATGCGGAACAGGATGTTCTTTTTATCCGGAAAAATTTCCACATCACCGTCCTCTTCGGTCAAAATGCGTTCGATTTCACGCAGGGAGGAGCCCGGCACAACGAATTTCATGTCCCCGGAAATGCCTTCGACGGTTTCTCTGCGTACGGACAGGCGATAGCCGTCCACCGCGACAACATTCAGCCGGTTTCCTTCCAGTTCAAACAGGCAGCCGGTGTGAATGGGCTTGGATTCATTATCCGAAACCGAGAAAATAGTTTGCGCGATCATGCTTTTGAGCATGGACTGCGGCAGGGAAAAGCCGGTGTCGGCGGACACTTCAGCCAGCGCGGGATATTCATCGGCCTCGGTTGCGACCAGATTAAACACTGCGCGGCCGCATTTGATGGTGGTCAGAAGGTTTTCGTCGGTTTCCAGATAGACCACATCCTGCGGAAGTTTGCGCACGATATCGTAAAAAAGACGCGCGTTCAGTACAATGCTGCCGGCTTCGATGACATCGGCTTCAGCTGTTGTGCGGATTCCCATGGACAGGTCGTAGCCGGTCAATGTCAGCGTGTTGTCCTGTGCGGTGATAAGCAGGCCTTCCAGAAGCGGCATGGAGCTTTTTCCGGTTACCGCGCGTGAGGCGATGCCGATCAGATTGAGCAGTGTTTCTTTTTCACAGGAGAATTTCATCAGAGGTTCCTCTTTCTTCGGAAATATGAAAAGAAATAGAATAGGTTTTTATCATAGTAGTAGAGCTTGGGGAAATTGTGGAAAACCGGTGCAAAGCAAGAGATTATGCGGGAAATGTCGTACACAGCGGTTTGTGGATGCTTTTTGCCTGTTCCACAGCTTCCCCAGCTTTTCCAGTTATCCACAGCGTATAGTTTGTGTAATCCACAGGTATTTTGTGGATAGTATTCGGCGGGCTTGTCAGGATCGGGGGAATCCTACAATGCCTACTCCCCGCGGATATTATTATGCAGCTTTTTGATGACGTCCTCGGTTTCCCGTGAACCTTTTCGCTCTTCTTCGATCTTATTGCAGGCGTGCATAACCGTGGTGTGGTCGCGTTTGAAGATTTTCGCGATGTCCGGGAAGGAATATTCCAGTTCTTGACGGATCATATACATGGCCATCTGGCGCGGATAGGCCACATCCTTGGAGCGGTTCTGCGAGATCATCTGCTCGACCGGAATATAAAAATAATTGGCGACCTCCTCCATGATGCGTTCGGGCGTGGGATTGAGGCCCGGGTTTTCGGTGCGCAGCGCGTCGATCGCGTTTTCGGCAAGGCTTATTGTGATGCGTTCGCCCATCAGCTCGTGCATGGCTTTTATTTTTTTGACCGCGCCTTCGAGCTGGCGGATATTGGCCTGGATGTTTTCCGCAATGTAGTTGGAAACATCATCCGGCAGGTCCACGCCCATTTTGATCGCCTTGTCCCGAATGATCGCGATGCGGGTCTCAAAGTCGGGCGGCTGAATGTCCGCAAGCAGGCCCCATTCAAAACGGGTCTTCATGCGGTTCTCGAGGGTGTTGATTTCCTTGGGCGGCCGGTCTGAGGTGAGGACGATCTGTTTTTTTGCTTCATACAGCGCGTTGAAAGTATGGAAAAATTCCTCCTGCGTGCGCTCCTTGCCAGCGATGAACTGCACGTCGTCCAGCAGCAGCAGGTCGACCATGCGGTATTTGTTGCGGAAGGCCTGTACGTTGCCCTCCTGAATGGCGGTGATCAGCTCGTTGGTGAAATCCTCACCTTTGACATAGATGATCCGGTATTCCGGATGCGTGCGGCGCAGCACGTTTGCGATCGCATACATCAGGTGGGTTTTGCCGAGGCCCGAGTTGCCGTAGATAAACAGCGGGTTGTTTTCCGCCGCCGGCCGCTGGGACACCGCAAGCGCTGCCGCGTGCGCGAATTTGTTGCTTGAGCCGACGATGAACCGCTCAAATGTGTAATCGTCGTAAGGCGAGGAGCTGGTTGAAGGCATGGTGTATTCGCCGGTCACAACCACGACCGTGGTCTGGTCGCCTGTCAGCTCGTACAAAGCGTTTTGCAGCGGCTCAATGAACTTATGCTCGATAAACTCTTTTTTGAATTGCACGGGGGAGTGCAAAATCAAACGGTTGTCCGCAAAGGAAACAACCGTCGCATCGTCGAACCAGGCCGAAAGGCTGGACGGCGGGAAATCGCGCTCAAGGCGTTCGAGCGCCATCTCCAATATATTGTTGGCCATGGGGCGCCTCCTGTCGATATGAATACAATTATAATAATAGCACAAGTTATCCACAGATTCAACGCAAATTGTTGATAAAACGCGGGCGCTTTGCTTGTAGCGGCCCAAGTTATTGTAAGTTTTTTTAACCGGTCCCCAAGATGTTGAAAACTGAAAAAATTCTTGACATTTCGGCGCTTTTATAAGATAATAATTATTGTCTCATATTATGCGGACAGGCAGCGGCATGTGCCCGCCTATCTACCGGACCTATGCCGGTGCCCATCCGTAAATTTCATAAAACAGGGAGGTGCACGAAGAATGAAGAGAACGTATCAGCCGAAGAAGCGTCAGCGCTCCAAGGAGCATGGCTTCCGCAAGCGTATGCGCACGTCCAACGGCCGCAAGGTGTTGGCGCGCCGCCGCGCAAAGGGCCGCGCGAAGCTGACTGCCTAATTGCTTACAGGGGGTTTCAAAACCCCCTATATACGAAAACAAGTTCCTTTCAAACTTGTTTTCGATACCCCAATGACGCCGCCCAGGGCGGCTGGGTCGGGGTATAAAATGTTCGGCAAAGCTGGACATTTTATGAAAATAAAAGCAATCGCTTTTATTTTCTATTGAATACGCGCCAGCGGCGCGGTAGAGTTCGCAGCGGGCCGCCGAAAAGCGGCTCGTTTTTTTCGTAATGAAAAATCGGTATTGAAATTTGGGCAGCGCCTGCCGGGCAAAAAAAGGCGTTCGCTGGCTTTGCAAATTACTTAGATGCAAAGAATTTCGTTTTTCAAGGGCATCGGGAAAACGAGGAGCATTCAAAACATGAAACACACCATATCCTTAAAGGAAAACCATGAGTTTCGCCGATTGTACCACCGGGGCGTTTCCACTGCGGGCAGGCATCTTGTGATGTACTGCCGGAAAAACCGGCTGGGCTATAACCGGCTGGGGCTGACGGTCAGCGTCAAGCTGGCGGGCGCGGTGCAGCGCAACCGCGTCAAGCGCCTGTTTCGTGAGGCATACCGTCTGCATGAGGATGAATTCGTCCAGGGTGTGGACATCGTACTTGTCGCGCGCAGCCGTGCGGTGGGCGCGACCTATCCGGAAATCGAAAAATCGCTGCTGCGCGCCTTGCAGGAGAACAAGGCCGCAGCGGCTCAGACGTGAAGCGTTTCCTACTGGCGGCGATCCGTTTTTACCGCCGGCATATTTCGCCGGCAAAACCGCCGTGCTGCCGTTATATTCCGACCTGCTCACAGTATGCGATCGAGGCGATTGAGAAATACGGCGCGCTCAAAGGCGGCTGGCTGGCGGTGAAACGCATCTGTCGCTGTCATCCCTTTTCAAAGCATGATCCTTATGATCCTGTGCCGTAAAAGGGATGCGCGGAAGCTAAAAAATCAAAAATGGTTTCCCGCGCTTTTCCGGCGGTTGGACCCGCGCAAAGCGGAAAAGCAAAAGATACCGCGCAAAGCGGTGCATTTGTTTCCTTATAATGAGGAAAACTTCATCCCACGGAGGTTTTTATGGGAGAAATATTCGGTCTTGCCATTGTCAGGCCGCTTGGCCTGATTTTGCTGGGAATTTTTAAGATTGTCGGCAACTATGGTCTTGCGGTTATTCTGTTTGCTCTGCTGGTTAAGCTGGTTGTCATCCCGCTTACCATCAAGAGCAAAAAGAGTATGCTCGCCATGTCGGCATTGAACGCCGAGCTGCAGCAGCTTCAGAAAAAATACGCGAACAATCGCGTAAAGCTCAATGAGGAAATGCAGAAGCTGTATGACCGGCACGGCGTAAACCCGATGTCGGGCTGTCTGCCGCAGTTCATCCCGCTGATCATCATGATGGGCCTGTACTATGCCGTGCAGCAGCCGCTCAAATTCATGATGGGCTTTGGCGACGATGTTATCGGCCAGCTTGCAAATCTGGTCGGCGTCGATATGGCCACTGCCGGCTATTACGGCCAGATCACCATTGCGGAAAAACTCGGCCAGATCTATCAGGAAGCCGGCGGCGTATGGCCGGACACGGTCACCGCGATTACGAATGGCAGCGGTGAGCTGCTGAACATCGATTTCAGCTTCCTTGGCCTGAATCTGGCGCAGACCCCGTCCATCTCGGATCCGAGCATCATCTGGATCATCCCGATTCTGTCGGGTGTGACCGCTTATCTGTCCAGCTATATCATGCAGAAAATGCAGGGCACGCAGAACAGCGCCGCGGCCGGCCAGATGAAGGTATTGAATATCTTAATGCCGCTGATGTCGCTCTATTTCGGCTTTATCCTGCCGGGCGCCATCGGTATTTACTGGATTTTCAACAATGTGTTCTCCTGTGTACAGGAGATCGTGCTGACCAGAATCCTGCGCGGCAAGCAGGAGAAAAAGCAGGCTGAGGAGACCGCCCGTATCGATGCAGAGAGGGAGGCCAAGCGCGCAGCGCATAAGGCAGCACAGCAACAGCAGGCGGAAAAGGCCAGGGAACAAAATGCCGCCAAATCCCAGAATGGGAAGAAGAAGGGTGGAAAGTAAGCTATGCAGAAATTTATTGAGACCACCGGCGATACCCGTGACGCTGCGATCGAGGCCGCGCTCAAACAGCTCGGCATGGACCGCGACGACGTGTCTGTCGAAGTATTGGATAACGGTAAAAAAGGCTTTCTCGGCATCGGCGCCACGCCCGCGCGCGTGCGCGTAACCTACGAGGTGCCGGACGAGCCGGTCAAACAGGAGGAGCCTGTCCGTAAATCTGAGGACAAGCCGGCTGCGGAGAGGAAAGCTGCGGAGAAGAAGGAAAAGCCCGCTCCGAAGCAGGAGAAGCCCGCGGAAAAGCCGCAGAAGCTGTCCATTACGGATGAGGACGATACCCCGCGTCTGGTCAAGGCTGCGCCGGCGGACTTTGTGCCGGAAAAGCTTGAGATCGAACGTCCGCCCCGTCGGGAGCGTCCGCGCCGGGAGCGCGGCGGCCGCCGCGCCCGCGAGGAGCGTCCGGTAAGCCCGTCCGTGCCCAAGGAGCGGGAGCTGATCCCGGTCTCTGAGGAAGGCATGAAAAAGGCAGAGCAGCTTGCAACCGATTTCATCACCGGCCTGCTTGAGAAGATGGGCGTAGAGGGACAGGTCACCACCCTGCCGCAGGTCGAATGCGATCAGCTTCGTCTGGAGATTTCGGGACCGGATATGGGCCCGATCATCGGCCGACGCGGCGACACGCTGGACGCGATCCAGTACCTCGGCTCGCTGGTGCTGAATAACGCGCTCGACGAGCATGTCCGTCTGTCGGTCAATACGGAGAATTACCGTGAAAAGCGTGCTGAGAGCCTGGAGCGCCTTGCCCGTAAGATGGCGATGAAGGTGGTCAAGTCCCACCGCTCGATGACGCTTGAGCCGATGAATCCGTATGAGCGCCGGATCATCCACGCCGCGCTTCAGGATTTCAATGGTGTTACCACCTATTCGACCGGCACGGAGCCAGGCCGCCGTGTTGTTATTGCGCCGGATAACAACCACCGCGCGCATCATTGATGCGGGGTAACCGCTTATGAGTGATACGATTGCCGCCATTTCTTCCGCCGGCGGGCCGATCGGCCTGATCCGTGTGTCAGGTGAACATGCGATAGAAGCAGTGAACGCTGTTTTTCAGACGAAAAGCGGCAAAAAACTCACTGAAACACCATCGCAGAAGCTTGTTTACGGCACCTTGCATGACAAAAGGGGAAAGGTGATCGACTGCTGCTATGCGGTTGCGTTTCATGCGCCGCATACCTACACCGGTGAACCCATGGCGGAATTGCAGTGCCATGGCTCGACCGCTGTGCTTCAGCTGGGGCTGGATGCCCTGTTCGCGCAGGGCGTGCGGCAGGCCGAGGCGGGCGAGTTTACCCGCCGCGCTTTTCTCAACGGCAAGCTGGGATTGTCCGAAGCCGAAGCGGTGCATGATCTGATCACCGCCCGCACCGCCGAGGCCGCGCAGAATGCGGCGGCGCAGGTGATGGGCGCGGTCGACTCTCCCGTGCAGCAGATGCGGGATGAGCTGATTGGCATGGTAGCGCATTTCCATGCGGTTGTCGATTTTCCGGACGAGGATATCGATCCCATTCTGTTTGACGACGCTGCCGCGCTGCTGCACCGCACGACCAGCCGGCTGTATGCCATGGCGGAGAGTTATGAGCGCGGGCGTATTTTGCGCGAGGGTGTTCCCTGTGTTATTCTGGGAAGGCCGAACGCAGGCAAATCCACGCTGCTCAACGCCCTGCTCGGTCGTGAGCGCGCGATCGTGACGGATATCCCGGGTACGACGCGCGACCTGATCGAGGAAAACGTCAAGGTCGGGCAGATCCTGCTCCGTGTGACCGATACCGCGGGCCTGCGGGATACCACTGACCCCATCGAGCAGGCAGGGATCGACCGAGCGATGGCCGAGGCTTCCGCTTCTTCGCTCATCCTTGCTGTGTTTGACGGCTCTCAGGAGATCGGGGACGAGGATATGCTCGTGCTGGCGCGTTCGGCGGGACACCGCGCGATCGCGGTCGTCAACAAGGTCGATCTGCCGCAGAAGCTGGATGAAAAGCTACTGAAAAAACACTTTTTGAACATTGTCCCGCTGTCCGCCAAGACCGGCGAGGGCATGGACAAGCTGCTGACGCTCATTCCCCGCATGGTTGGACTGGGGGATGGATCGTTCGACGGTGCGCTGATTACAAACGCCCGTCAGGCTGCGGCGCTGGCGCGCGCCGCTGAGCGGTGCGAGGCCGCTCTGTATGCAGCGCAGTCCGGCATGACTCCGGATGCGGTCGTGATGGACGCCGAGGGCGCGATCGCGGCCCTGGGCGAAATCACCGGCGAGACCGTGACCGAAGCTGTTGTTTCGCGAATCTTCTCGGATTTCTGTGTCGGGAAGTAAAAGAGGAAAAAGGGCCGCCTGCCGCGCGCAGCGGCCCTTTTATAATATACTAAATGAAATATATCAAAGTATATATTACAATAAGTAATTAAAATTAACCCCAATAAGTCAAGTTATCCAAAGTTTACACAGAGTTATCAACAGGTATGCACAACTATTCACAAGTCAAGTATTTTGCAAAAGAAATTTTTCAGGGATTATTTTTCAGAAGGAGGGATACGCATGACCGGCTTTCCGGCTGAAGCGTTTGACGTCGTTGTCATCGGCGCGGGGCACGCCGGCATTGAGGCTGCGCTGGCTGCGGCTCGGCTCGGGATGCATACGGCCTGCTTTACCATCAATCTGGACGCTGTCGGCAACATGCCGTGCAACCCTGCGATCGGCGGAACGGCGAAGGGACATCTGGTGCGTGAGATTGATGCGCTGGGCGGCGAGATGGCGCGGGCGGCGGACGCAGCGTGTATCCAGTACCGCATGCTCAATCGGGGCAAGGGTCCGGCGGTGCATTCGCTGCGCGCGCAGGCTGACCGCTTTCAATACCGAACGTATATGAAGCACGCGCTGGAGCGGCAGGAAAACCTGCGGCTCATGCAGGACGAGATCGTCTCGATCGAGACCGAAAACGGCGCGGTCAGCGCGGTTGTGACTGCGATCGGCGCGCGTCATCCTGCGAAGGCGGTCATTGTCGCCTCGGGCACCTTCCTTGGCGGGCGCATCATCATCGGCGATTATGCGCGCGACTGTGGGCCGGACGGCATGTTTGCGGCAAAGCCCTTGACCGAATCGCTGCGCGGTCTCGGCCTGCGCTTACAGCGCTTCAAGACCGGCACGCCGCCGCGCATCCACCGCCGGTCGATCGATTTTCCCGGCCTGGAGGTGCAGTATGGGGAAGAGGAGATCATCCCATTCTCATTTGACACGGAGCAGCCGCCGCGTAATCAGGCGGTCTGCTATTTGACTTATACGACCGATAAGACACATGAGGTCATCCGCGCCAATCTTGACCGCTCGCCGCTCTATGGCGGCAAGATCGAGGGCATCGGTCCGCGCTACTGCCCGTCTATTGAGGATAAGGTGGTGCGTTTTGCGGATAAGCCGCGCCATCAGCTTTTTTTGGAACCCATGGGGCTGGATACCGAGGAGATTTATGTGCAGGGCTTCTCGTCCTCCATGCCGTTCGACGTGCAGTTGGAAATGCTGCACACGGTCAAGGGGCTGGAGCACGCGGAGGTCATGCGTCCGGCGTATGCCATCGAATATGACTGCGTCGATCCATTGGAGCTGCGTCCCACCCTTGAGACAAAGAAGATCAGGGGCCTGTATGGTGCGGGGCAGTTCTGCGGTTCATCCGGCTATGAGGAAGCCGCCGCACAGGGATTGGTTGCAGGCGTCAACGCTGCCTTGCAGCTCAAAGGGCAGGAGCCGCTTATTCTTGACCGTGCGGACGGTTACATCGGCACGCTAATCGACGATCTGGTCACCCGCGGAACGAATGAGCCGTATCGTATGATGACCTCGCGCTCGGAATACCGCCTGCTCCTCCGGCAGGATAACGCGGACGAGCGCCTAGTTCCCATCGGTGTGCGTATCGGACTGAATCCGCCGGAGCGCGGCGAAAAGGTCCGCCGCAAGTATGAGGCGGTGCAGCAGGAAATTGGCCGCATCGCATCGGTTGGCCTTGCGCCGTCCGATGCACTGGATGGCTTCCTCGCGGGCAAGAACAGCGCGCCGGTCAAGGCGGGCTGTAAGCTGATCGACCTGCTGCGCCGTCCGGAGCTGAGCTATGCCGACCTCGCACGGTTTGATCCCAATCGTCCGGCGCTGCCTGCGGTTATCCGCGAGCAGGTCGAGATCCGCGTCAAGTACGCGGGCTATATCAGCCGGCAGGAAAAGGATGTGGAGCAGTACCGCAAATTGCAGAGCCGTCCGCTGCCGCCTGATCTGGATTACAGCGCTATTGATTCGCTGCGTCTGGAAGCGCGTCAAAAGCTGAATGCAGTCAAACCCATCAATTTCGGACAGGCGGCGCGGATTTCAGGCGTATCGCCCGCGGACATCACCGCACTGATGATCTATATGGAAACGCGTTGGAAGGGGGAAAGGGCATGACCGAATATCAGCTGCTCGAATCCGGCTTGCAGCTGGCTGCACCGGGTTTTCCTCCACAGGCTGTGGATAATTTGATGGAATTTTCTGCGATGCTGCTGGAGAAAAATAAAGTCATGAATCTGACCGCGGTTACCGATCCGGCCGAGGTTGTGACACGTCATTTTCTGGACTGTGCCGCGCTCGCGCCGTGTATGCCGAAGAATGGCCGCGTGCTGGATGTGGGGACGGGTGCGGGATTTCCGGGCATACCGCTTGCGGCGCTTTGTCCGGATACGGAGTTTGTCCTGTTAGACGCCCTTCGCAAGCGTGTGGATTTTTTGAATGAGGTGATCGATGCATTGGGACTGACCAACTGCACGGCAGTCCATGCGCGCGCCGAGGATTTTGCCAAGGATCACCGCGAAGAATTTGACGCGGCGACCTCGCGTGCAGTGGCTGAACTTCGCACGCTGTGCGAGTTATCTCTGCCGATGGTAAAAGTAGGCGGTGTGTTCTATGCGATGAAGGCAGCGGACTGCACGGATGAGATCGCACAGTCTGACCATGCGCGCGCTGTATTGGGGGCGGATGCACCGGAACTGCTTCGCTATACGGTTCCGCATACGGATATCGAGCGTGTGATCGTTTGCATGAAAAAGAACGCTGCAACGCCGCCACAGTACCCAAGGCGATTCAAGAAAATCCAATCCTCTCCCTTGTAATAACAATTTGTAGCCCTTTGTATGGAAATTACAAAGGGTTATTTTTTGTCCGAAAATAGGCGGAAATGTGTATTTTACAGTTGGAAATGACATATTTAAGTCGAATCAGACAGGTTTTGCGGTCGATTTTGCTTGCCAAATTGTAATAATATGGTAATCTATTACCGAAGGATATCGTGAAATGATTTCCGGCTGCTTGCCGGAGACAAAAAGGAGGAACATAAATGATGTCGGTTTTGACTCTGGTTTCCGGCAAGGAGGATCGCACGCTGCGGCGCATTCGTGTAAGCGATATTGCACGCAACCCCAACCAGCCGCGCAAGTATTTTGATCCGGAGGCGATCGCGCAGCTTGCGGAAAGTATCCGCCAATATGGTGTACTTAATCCTTTGACGGTACGGCGCTCGCCCGGCGGTGGATATGAGCTTGTGGCAGGGGAGCGCCGTCTGCGCGCCGCGCGTGTGGCGGGGCTGAATGATGTACCCTGTCTGGTGATCTCTGCGGATAATCAGGACTCTTCCGCTATTGCATTGGTTGAGAATTTGCAGAGACGCGATTTGAATTTCTTTGAGGAAGCATATGGTTTTAAGCGCTTGATCGATCAATATGGCTTAACGCAGGAGGAAGCTGCGCGCAAGGTTGGTAAAACACAATCGGCTGTTGCCAACAAGCTGCGGCTGCTGCGTTTGTCCCAGCAGAATATGGAGCTGATCCGGAGCGCGAATCTGACCGAACGGCATGCACGCTGCCTGCTTCGCCTGGATAACGAGGAGGATCGCATAAACGCCACAAAGTACATGATCGAGCATGATTTGAACGTCAGCCGTTCCGAGCAGTATATAGACGATCTTCTGCGGGAGAAAGAGGCCGCCCCCAGTCCCGAGCGTAAGGTGGTGCGTTTGATTAAAGACGTTCGGTTTTTCCTGAATACCCTCAATCGTGCGGTCGGCGTCATGGTGGATTCCGGTATCGGTGCAACAGTCGAACAGCAGGAGAGCGACGACGGTTTGACCCTCACTATCAATATCCCTCATGCGCGCGCGTAAGGCGGATGGAGATTTCTTTTTATACCGGAATTCAATTTGTGGCTTGATGTTTCACGTGAAACAATTTTATATGGAAGGGGAGCTGTCATTCGGCAGCTCCTTTTGTGTGTTTCACGTGAAACATTCAGGAAATTTCCGCGATTCGCTTTGCAATCCGAAGCGCATGTGATATAATGAAACCCGTAGGAAAATATAAAAGGACAAGAGGGAGACAGTATGGGTAAAATAATCGCGTTCGCCAACCAAAAAGGCGGCGTGGGAAAAACAACAACAGCCATCAACCTCGCAGCCGCATTGTTTGAACGCGGCAAACGGGTCCTGCTGTGCGACTTTGATCCACAGGGCAATGCGACCTCAGGGTTCGGCGTGGACCCGCGGTCGCTCCAAAATTCGATCTATGATTTGATTGTTGCGGATGAGCCGGATGTAAAATCTGCGATTGTCTCGACAAAATGGGTCGATCTCATTGGAGCAAATGTCAATTTGGCAGGCGCGGAGCTGGATCTGATCGCAATGGAAGGACGTGAAAATCGTCTGAAAAGCGTGCTGGATCGCGTTCGGGAGGAATATGATTATATATTTATTGATTGTCCGCCCTCGCTCGGCCTGCTGACGCTGAACTGCCTTTGTGCAGCGGACAGCTTTCTGGTGCCGCTCCAGTGTGAATACTATGCGCTGGAAGGCTTAAGCCAGCTTATGACCACGGTACGCATGGTCAAAAAATCCATGAATCCATCGCTTGCGCTGGAAGGCGTACTGCTCACCATGTTTGATGGACGCACCAATCTGTCCATTCAGGTGGTTGAAGAGGTGAAAAAACACTTCCCCGGCGAGGTATTCTCGTCCGTTGTGCCGCGTAATGTGCGCTTGAGCGAAGCCCCCAGCCACGGTAAGCCGATCACGGATTACGACCGAATGTGCCGCGGTGCAGAAGCATATTTGGCGCTTGCGGATGAAATATTAAAGAAGAACAGCAGAAAGGGGAAGGGCTGATGGCATCAACCAAAAAAGGGCTGGGCGGCGGTCTGTCCAACCTGTTTGGCGGTGATGTGGCCGACCTGAGCGCCGCCGGCGCGACGGACAGCGTCACACAGCTTTCTCTTTCCAAAATCGAGCCGAATCCCAATCAGCCGCGCAAGATCTTTGATCAGAGTGCGCTGGAAGAACTGGCGGAGAGCATCCGCCTGCACGGAGTGATCACACCGATCACCGTGCGGCACAGTGAAAAGGAAGGATATTACCAGATCATCGCCGGCGAACGCCGCTGGCGTGCGGCACGTCTTGCGGGATTAAAAGAAATCCCCGCAATGGTGCTTGAGGCCAAGGAAAGCGAAGTCATGGAGCTGGCGCTGATCGAGAATTTGCAGCGCCAGGATCTCAATCCGATCGAAGAAGCCGAAGGATATGACCTGCTGATGCGTCAATTCGGCCTGACGCAGGAGGATGTCGCACACCGTGTGGTCAAATCACGTTCCGCCGTGGCAAACGCATTGCGATTGCTTGGCCTGCCGGAGGAAGTGCGCTCCATGGTTGCCAACGGAAAATTATCCGGCGGCCATGCGCGCGCTGTGCTCGCGGTTGCGGATGAGGACAAGCGCGTCGAGGCAGCAAAGCAGATGGTCGGCATGAGCGTCCGTCAGGCGGAATCGCTTGCCAAGCGTTTGAACAAAAAACCGGCGCAAAAACCACAGACCGAAGGCTTTTCCGTGGACTATGTCGCAGCGATTGAAAAAGAACTGGAAAGCGTTTTGGGACGAAAAATCAGCATCCAACAGGGTAAAAACAGCGGGCAGCTGACGTTGGAATACTACGGTGCGGACGATCTGGAACGTCTGATCGAAGCGCTGCGGGGTCTGCACGTATAAGAGGAGGAAGTTATGGACGAGCAAAACAACAAGCCTGAGCAGTCCAAACCGGATAAAAAGCTCAGCCGCACCACACTTACCTTTTATATTGTGGGCCTGTTTTCCGTTGCCATCGCATTGATACTGATCAGCTATGTCGCACAGGCGCGCGCTGATCGTCAGGTCGATACGCTGACCGACCAGCTGACCGAGCAGCAGACGGTCGCGCAGGGTGCGACCCAAAAAGTGGAAGAACTTCAAACGCAGTATGACGAATTGACCAAGGTGGTCGAAGAGGTTCGCGCCGTGATCGGCACGGAGCAGGCAAAGACCGATATTGTCTCCGCCGCGACGAGGCTCGCAGAGGAGCGGGAGGTATACGCCAGCCTGGCCTACATCAACGCACAGCTGCTTGCTGGCAGCCAAACGGAAGCGCAGACCGAATATGATAAGCTGGTCACGGAATACGGAGAGGAGCGCCTGCTGGGAACTGCCGCAGAGGACGCCTTCGGCTCGGATATCAATCAGCTGTTTAGGGCGGTCAGGGAGCAAATTGAGCTGCCCGACTCGCAGGCTATGGCAGAAATCGAAGAATAATAAGAAAGATACAGAAGGAGAAAACAAAGATTATGCTGGATATCAAATTTGTCCGCCAGAACCCGGACGCAGTCAAGGAAAACATCAAGAAGAAGTTTCAGGATGAAAAGCTGCCGCTGGTGGACGAGGTCATCGAGTTTGACGCCAAGTTCCGCGCGGCCAAGACCCGCTGCGACGAGCTGCGCGCGATGCGCAACAAGAAGTCCAAGGAGATCGGCGGCCTGATGGCCAAGGGCCAGAAGGACGAAGCCGAAAAGGTCAAGGCCGAGGTCAAGGCAATGGCGGACGAGATGGAGAAGCTGGAAGCGGACGAAAAGACCTTCGCAGAGGAGGTCAAGAACCGCATGATGGTCATCCCGAACATCATCGATCCCTCTGTTCCGATCGGCAAGGACGATTCGGAAAATGTAGAACTGGAAAAATTTGGCGAATCTGTTGTGCCGGATTACGAGATCCCGTACCATGTGGACATCATGGAGTCCTTTGACGGCATCGATCTGGACGCCGCGCGCCGCACCTCGGGCAACGGCTTCTACTACCTCAA